>NZ_JBSHBN010000092.1:4172-37727 GCF_053612025.1 Kitasatospora sp. NPDC054768 | reverse complement strand
GGGGGCCGGACAGGGACCACCGGAGTGACCCACGAGGGCCTGCGCCCGCGCATCCCGCGCGAGCACAGGCCCTCGCGCCGTTTCCACCACCCCCGACAGGTTCACCGGGCACCACGCCCGCCGCCGTCCCGGTCGTCCCGGTCGTGCCCGACCGGCGTCAGTGGCCGCACCCGCAGCGCCGGAAGCCGAAGTCGAGGGTGTGGTCGTTCTCGCCCGGCCCGCCGGTGGTCAGCGCCCGCTCGGGATACCTTCCCCCGGGCGGGACGACGCCCTTGGAGTCGACGAAGGGGTCCTCGCCGACGTCGTGCCTGGTGGGCACCCACCGGTACAGCGGACCGCCCTCGGCGTAGTCGGACGGGTTGTCCAGCCGGATCGTGTACCCGGTGTGCGGCCGGAGGCCGCCGTCCACGTTCGAGTCGTCGAAGTAGTACTCGCCGCGCGCCGTCGTCCCCGTCGTGCCGACCAGCCGGCCCGCCCCGTCGTACAGGTGGACGGTGGCACCCGGAACCGGCTTCTGGCCCGGCAGTTGGAGGCCGCTGCGCTCGGGGTCGTACCAGACCCGGTTGCCGATCTGGAGCGGAGCCCGGTCGCAGAGCACCTCCAGGTCGCCCATCGAGGCGCCCTTGCCGAACGGCGCGGGGACGTTCGCCGGGTTGAGCCGCAGCCCGACCCTCGGGTCCTGACGGCCGTCCGCCCGCTGGACGAAGGCCGTGCCGTAGCCGAAGGCCGTGTCGTTGGGGTCGAACCCGGAGGTCCCGATGGTGGTCTCGACCTTGGACAGCGCCATTCCGGCGTAGGCCGCGTTGTGGTGGAAGCCCATCCGGCTGGTGTCGAAGAAGCGGGTGCCCCGGGGCGAGAGACCACAGCCGTTGTTGGTGTCCAGCACGTAGGTGCCGTTCGCCGGGCAGGCCTTGTTCAGGTCGCCGCCCGACAGCACCTCGCCGACCGCGGCGCCCGCCGCCGCCTGGCCCGTCGCCCGGTCGGCGAGGCGGTCGCGGAAGGCCAGCAGCATCGAGCCGTCCGCCTCGAAGCCGACCTCGCCCAGCTCCGGCTCCGGCTGGGCGCGGTAGCCGGAGCAGGCCTGGCCGTTCTGCGTGGTCGGGTAGGTGTCCGTCCACGGGAACCAGCCCGCGCCGTCGCACGGGCCCGCGCCGACGGTCGACTGGCGCGGATAGTCCAGCGGCTGGTCCAGCACGGCCGGCCCGAACCGGCCGGTGGCCGGGTCGAAGGGCAGCACGACCGCCCGCAGGTCCGACACCGCGCCCGTCGACTCGCCCGAGCAGACGCCGCCGAGGTAGCCGGTCCCGTCCTGCAGGCCCAGACCGAAGGGGCGCCAGTCCGCCGCCGAGGCACAGCCCGGTTCCGGGACGGGGTAGACGGCCTTCGGCGCCGACGCGGTCGCCGCGGTGGCGTCGTAGCGGTACAGCCGACGGTCGTTGAGGTTGACGACGAACAGGTCCCTGCCGTCGTCCGTCACCTTGAGCCCGCCGAGGCTCTCCTTGCCCGGCACCGCCAGGAACGCGTCGTCCGCGCCCGGCCCGTGCGCGGTGCCCCCGGCGTCCGGGACGGTGGTGAACAGTGTGGTGCTGTTCCGCGCCAGGTCGGTCACGTAGATCCCGCCGGAGCCGCCCGGGCCGTAGCCCGTGGTGCGCTTGGCCGCCGCCGAGGAGAACACCCGCCGGTCGGCCCGGTTCCACGCGATGCCGAACAGGGTGCCGGTCTGCGCGTCGGTGGCGATGTCCGTGACGTTCACGTCCACGCCGTCCTGGCCGCGCGCACCGTACGGGAACGACACCAGCGTGCGCTGCGCACCGCCTCCCCACGTGGTGTTCTGGCAGGTCGTCACCAGGGGGGCGTTCTTCTGGCAGTAGTCGCCGGGGCTCCACAGCCCCGTGGTGTACGAGACGTTCGCGCCGTCGGAGAGGTCGACGAACTCCTCGTTGGAGCTCAGCAGGTTCGGCGCGCCGTCCAGCCCCCGCCGCGAGGCGAAGGCGGGGAACAGCACGCCCGGCTTCGGATTCACCACCCGCACCCGGTACGTGCCGCCGTGGTCCCGGCGCGGCGGCGGCGCCAGCGTCACCGTCCCGTCGGCCGCCGTGGTGCCCTCGACACGGACCCGGTCCCCGCCGGTGAGCGTCACCCGCACACCCGCCAGCCCAGGCTCCAGCGCGGGCGTCCACGCGCCCGAGGCGTCCACGGCCCGGACCACCCGGACCGTCACCGCCCCGTCCGCGCCCTGCGGGAACGCCGGCGGCGCCGTCAGCAGCCCGCTGCCGGTCAGCGCGACGGCGAGCACCGCGGCCCGCGCGACCCACGTCCTTCGTCCTCTCGTCCCCACCTGGGCCCCACTCTCATGATCGGCGGGCGGACGCCCGATCCCGACAGGGCCCCCAGGAGAGCGGCAACCGGTCGTGCACGTCCCCGTTTCGGGGCACGTTCACCGGCGCGTGTGACGCGGAACGGGCCGGAAATCGCATCAAGTTCGGATACCGCTCCATGAGTTCGCATGCGACCCGAGGCGGCGGGGTCGTGCCGCCGGGGGAGCGCGGCGGGTCACCCGAGGTCGAAGGTGTTCGGCAGACCGAGGCGGTAGCGGGCCTCGTCGACCAGCTTGAGCGGCTCCAGCTCCGGGGGCCGGAAGAGCCCCCAGACCCGGCAGCGACCGGCGCTCGAACCGTCCGCGTCCAGCAGGGCGTTGACGGCGCGCCGCGCGGACTCGTTGGCGCCCTCCATGGTCGCCAGGTCGACGTCGGTGCGGACGTAGTCGCCGGCCAGGAAGAAGTTGCCCACCGCGGTCGCGGCGGAGGGCCGGTCGTAGAGCGTTCCGGCCGGGTGGACCAGCAGCTGCTCGCGGTTGGCCGGCGCCGGCCCGCCCAGACCGGTGACGGCCGGGTCGAGGAACCACCCGCGCACGTCCGCGTCCGCCGGCCACCCGCCGCCCGGCCGCTCGAAGGCCCGCCGGCACTGCGCCCAGACCTCGCGGGCCACCTCCTCGCGGGTGCACTCCTTGGCCGTCCGGCCGTACAGGATCCCGGGCCGGTCCCACTCCGAGACGCAGACCGAGAGGCAGTCGCGCACCGTACCGTCGCCGTACGCGGCCGCGAAGTCCCGGTCCCAGAACTGCGCCTGGCCGACCGCGGTGAGCGACCACGGGGAGTCCAGGCAGACGGCGTGGCCGTGCACCAGCCGCACCGGGCGGCGCAGGTAGAACTGGATGCCCGTCATCCAGTCCGTGCCGATCGCGTCGCAGCGCGCCAGCCGGGGATCGGCGGCGCGCAGCCCCGGGCCCCAGGTGGCGCGGGCGTGCTCGACCGGCAGCGCGCTGAGGTAGTAGTCGGCCCGCACCGTCCCGGGGGCGCCGCCGCCGGCCGGCGCCACCCGGACCCCGGTGATCCGGCCCTCGGCGTACAGCACCTCCCGGACCTCGGTCCCGGTGCGGAACTCGACGCCCAGCGAGGCCAGATGGGCCACCCACGGGTCGATCCAGGCCTCGCTGGTGGGGCCGTTGAGCACCCGGTCGGGCTGCCCGTCACCGCCGCGCCCGAGCAGCCCGTTCAGCAGGAAGGCCTCGACGACCGTGCGGGCCACCGTACGGGTGCTGGCCCGCTCGGCCCGGGTCGCGACCAGGTCCCGGGTCAGGCCGACCCCGAGGAGGCGCTGGTAGTCGTGGGACATCCGCCCCGCCCTGATGAAGTCCCACCACGGCACCCGCTCCCACTGCTCCTCGCGGCGCACGTCGCAGCTGGTCAGGTGGACCAGGAGCCGGTCCACGAAGTAGGCCGGCTCGCCGGCGGGCAGGTGCAGCACCTCGTCCAGCGCGCCGGCCAGGGTCCGCCGCAGGGCGTCCGGGGCGAGGTCGCCCAGGTCGAGCGGGCGGGTGAGGGACCGGAACGGGAGGAGCAGTCCCGGGCGCGGGGCGTCGAAGGCCAGCAGCGCCTGGGTGGCGTCGCGCAGGTTGTCGTGGACGCCACCGGGGTTGCCGGCGCACGGGATGCGGCGCAGGGTGTCCGGCAGGTTGCGGTAGAAGCCGGGGAAGAACCGGAAGCCGTGCTCGCCCGGCAGCGCCCGACGGCCACCGGCCGCGCTGCCCGGCACGTCCATGCTGCGGGCCTTGCCGCCGAGCGCGTCGTAGTACTCGTACACCGTCACCCGGTAGCCGCGCTCGGCCAGTTCGTGCGCCGCGCTCAGCCCGGAGACCCCGCCGCCGAGGACCGCCACGGTCCGCCCCGGGCCACCGCGGGCACCGGCGCCCGAGCCCCGCGGGAGCGCGGCCGCGCCCGCCACCGGCCCGACGGCCAGAGAACCGCCCAACGATGCCGCACCGGCCAGGAACTGACGCCTCGTCCGCCCTTCCATCGCACCCTCCCGCGAACCCTCGCCCGACCCCACGACGCGCACGCCTCCACCCTCCTGGTCGCCCGAGCGGCGGGGCGACCCCGGGTGTGCAACGACCGGGCCCGGCACCGGTCACCCACCGCGCGCTCGCGTCCACACCCCGGACCGTACGGCCCGCGGCCCGTACGGCCCGGCCCGCCGAAAATCCAGGTGCGCCCGGCCGACTCCCCCCGCACACTGGGCCGGTCACGCACCGTTGTCGCGAAGGAGCCCCGTGCAGGGAGCAGTCAGCGTCTCGCCCGCCCAGATCCCCGAGCTGCTGCTCGGCCTGGCCACCGTCCGCCCGGTGTTCCTCTGGGGCGCCCCCGGGATCGGAAAGTCCTCCCTGGTCAGGGCGTTCGCCGAGTCGCTCGGCCTGGAGTGCGTGAGCCTGGTCGGCACCCAGCTCGCCCCGGAGGACCTGATCGGCGTCCCGCAGCTCACCCCCGAGGGCCGCTCCCGGTTCTGCCCGCCCGAGCAGATCGCCCGCGACCAGCCGTACTGCCTGTTCCTGGACGAACTCAACGCGGCCTCGCCGGACGTCCAGAAGGCCTTCTACTCGCTGATCCTGGACCGCAGGATCGGCTCGTACGAGCTGCCGCCCGGCTCGATCGTGATCGGCGCCGGGAACCGCGCCACCGACGGCGCGCTCGCCCGCCCGATGGCATCCGCACTGGTCAACCGCATGGTCCACGTCCATCTGCGGGCCAGCGCCGAGGACTGGCTGCGCTGGGCGGCCGGCGCCGGCATCCACCCCTGGATCGTCGACCACCTCACCGACCGGCCCGACCACCTGTGGTCCGCCCCGCCCAAGACCGAGGAGCCGTTCTCCACCCCGCGCGCCTGGCACATGCTCTCCGACGCGCTGCACTCCTTCGGCCCCACCCTGGATGAGGCGACCCTCAAGGTCGTCGCCCACGGGCTGCTCACCGCGCAGCACGCGGTCGCCTTCTGCGGCTACGCGAAGATCGTCCGCAACTCCTATGGCCTGGAGGCGATCCTCAAGGGCGACGCCCGCTGGCCGCACCGGCTGGAGGACCGCGACCTGCTCTACTACCTGGCCGACGCCTTCCGCGGCCGGCTGGTCAAGGAACTGCCCGCCCGCAAGGAGCACGCCTCCGGGGCGCAACGGCAGACCGCCTTCCGGGCCAAGTCGCTGCTGGTGCAGCTGGCCGAGATCTCGGTGGAGGTCGCCCAGACGGTGATCGCCGACGGCTCGGACGGCAACCCGGTGCTGCCCGCCTGGTTCCTGATCGAGGCCGCCCGGGACATGCCCCGCCTGGTCGAGGCCCGCCGGTGAAGCACGCCCCGGCCGACCGGAAGAAGCCGGACCCGGGCGCCGAGGCCTTCGCCGAGGGCCTCCAACTGCTCCGCCGCAACCCGGCCCTCGCCGCCCTGCGCGCCGACGTCTGCCGCACCGAGACCTGCACCACCGCCCCGCCGAACGGCTGGGCGGTGGCCGACTCCAACGGCACCCTGCACGTCAACCCGCGCCGCCGGGCCGAACCCGAGGAATGGGCCTGGGTGCTGGCGCACTGCCTGCTGCACCTCGGCTTCGGCCACCTCCCGGGAGCCCGCGGCACCCGGACCCAGCCCGACGCCCACCAGGCCGCCGCCCGCTGCGCGGTGGTCAACCGCTTCCTCGCCACCTTCCCGGTCGGCCGCGCCCCGGTCGTCCTCCCGCAGGAGTACCCGGGCGGCGACGAGGAGGAGCTGGCCGACCGCTGGCGCCGCGACGGCCTGCCCGCGCCCGACACCGCCGGGACCGCCGGCACCGCCGAACGCGACCAACTGCTGGTCGAGTGGCGCGGCCACGGCCAGGCCCGCGAGGACTGGCCCACGGCCTTCGCGGCCGCGCTCACCCGCACCATGTCCGCCGCGATGGACCGGGCCGGCGGCCGGATCGACACCGAGACCGGCGAACGCCTGCCCGAACGGCCCTGGAACAGGGCACTCAACTGGTTCGTCTCCTCCTACCCCCTGCTCGGCGGCATCGCGGCCGGCCTCACCGTCGTGGCCGACGCCGAACTCGCCCGCGCCCACGACATCGCCGTCGCCGCCGTCAACGCCGAGGCCGGCGAGATCTACGTCAACCCGCTGCGCCACCACGCCGACGAGGAGTGGCGGTTCATCCTCGGCCACGAGATCCTGCACGCCGCCCTGCGGCACGGCGAGCGCCGCGGCGGACGGGACCCGTTCCTGTTCAACGTCGCCGCCGACTACGTCATCAACGGCTGGCTGCTGGAGATGGGCGTCGGCGAGATGCCCGACGGGCTGCTGCACGACCCGCAGCTGAACGGCCTGTCGGCCGAGGAGGTGTACGACCGGATCGCCCGCGACCAGCGCCGCATCCGCCGCCTCGCCACCCTGGCCGGGAAGAACCGCCCGGACGTCCTCGGCGAACCGCTGGGAGCGCCCCGGGACTACGTCGACCTCGACGACTTCTACCGCCGCGGACTCCAGCAGGGCCTCGAACTGCACCGGCGCGAACGCGGCCTGCTCCCGGCCGGGCTGGTCGAGGAGATCCGCGCACTCGCCCACCCCCCACTGCCCTGGGACGCCCGACTGGCCCGCTGGTTCGACGAGTTCGTGCCGAGCCCGGAACCGGTGCGCAGCTACTCCCGCCCCGCCCGCCGGCAGTCCGCCACCCCGGACATCCCCCGGGCCGGCCGCTACCACCCCGAGGAGGAGGTGCCGCGCTGCACCTTCGGGGTCGTCCTGGACACCTCGGGCTCGATGGACCGGGCGCTGCTCGGCAAGGCGCTCGGTGCGATCGCCTCCTACGCCGCCGCCCGGGACGTCCCGGCCGCCAGGGTGGTGCACTGCGACGCCGCCCCGCACGACGCCGGGTACCTCCCGGTCGAGGAGATCGCCGGGCGCCTGCGGGTGCACGGGCGCGGCGGCACCGTCCTCCAGCCGGGCATCGACCTGCTGGAACGGGCCGAGGACTTCCCGCCCGGGGCACCCGTCCTGGTGATCACCGACGGCGAGTGCGACGTCCTGCGGCTGCGCCGCGAGCACGCCTTCCTCGTCCCGCGCGGCGCCGCACTCCCGTTCACCCCGCGCGGGCCGGTCTTCCGGATGAGCTAGGCGTTCCGTCCCGTGAGGAGGGGGACGCGGCCCCCGCCGGGCACCGACGTCCCGCTCCCGGTCTCGGTGTTCACCCGGGCCACCGACGTCCCCGCGCAACTGCTGTCCTAGCCGGTGCCGGGCGTGCGCCCGGAGGCGGAGGAACGCCCTAACCGCCGCAGGTCAGGTCCTTCGCGGGCAGCCGGCCCGTGGTCAGGTAGCGGGTGACGCTGCCGTCCGCGCAGGAGGGGCCGGCCACCACCACGCCGTGGCCCTCGCCGCCGGCCACCGTGACCAGCCGTGCACCGTGCAGCGCCCGCCGCATGCCCTGGGCCATGGCCAGCGTCGCCTGCGGATCCCACTGGTTCTGCACGATCAGCGCCTTGACGTCGTTGTTCACCACGGTGGCCGGCTCGCCGCCCGCCGGCTTCCAGAACGCGCACGGCAGGATGTTGGCCCCCAGGTCGCCGGCCAGCGGGTACCGGGCCCGGTCACGGACCGCGTCCCGGCGGTACTGCTCGGGGTCGCGCGGCCAGTTGCGGTTGTCGCCGCAGAGGACGGCCCACGCGACGGAGACCGTGTTGTCCGTCGGAACGACCGACGGCACCGCCGGTGCGGCCGGCCCGCCCGCGGCGGCGGCCTTCAGCGCGACGATCCAGGGGGTGACGGCCTCGACGTGGACGAACGCCGCGTAGCCGGACCGGACGGCGTCGCCGTCGAGCGACCCGTCCTCGGTCGGGACGGGCGTGCGGTCGGCGTGGGCGACCAGGTCCCAGTACGTCCTGCGGACCTCCGCCGCCGTCGCACCCAGTCCGTACGCCGCGTCGCGGGCGGCGGCCCACTCGGTCCAGCGGGTGAAGGCGAGTTCGGCCCCCGCCGACGCCTCCCGGAGCCCCGCGCGCCACACGAGCGACGGGTCGAGCGCGCTGTCGAGCACGAAGCGGTCCGAGCGCTGGGGGAACATCTGGGCGTAGACGGCGCCCAGGTAGGTGCCGTACGAATGCCCGAAGTAGGAGATCCTCCGCTCGCCCAGTGCCGCCCGGACGACGTCCATGTCCCGCGCCGTGTTGCGGGTGGTGATGTGCGGCAGCACGTCCCCCGCCTTGGCCCAGCACTTGTCGGCCACCGTCCGGGCCCAGGCCACGTCCTTCGCGAACGTGCCTGCCGAGTAAGGGTGTTGGAAGGTCCGCTCGTCGGCCTTCAGGTCGCAGCCGATCGGCGAGCTCTGCCCGGCACCGCGCGGGTCGAACCCGATCAGGTCGAACCGGTCCCGCACCTCCGCCGGCAGCAGCGGCTCCATCTCCACGGGCATGGTCAGCCCCGGGCCGCCCGGGCCCCCGGGATTCAGCAGCAGCACGCCGTGCCGCTGCTTCGCGCTGCCCGCCTCGACCCGCGATATCGCGATGTCGATCGTCCGGCCGCCGGGGTCGGCGTAGTCCAGCGGCACCTCGACCTTCGCGCACTCGAACGCCGCCGGGCGGTCCGCATCGCAACGCTCCCAACGGAGTTGCTGCTGCGCGTACCGCTGGAGCGGATCGCCCGCCGCGAACGCCGTCACGGGGGTGAGCGCCGCCAGCGCGGTCGTCACCGCGCCGACCGTCAGCGCGGAAATCGTCCGTCCGTCTCGCAGAACCATGCCAGTCCTCTGTGCAGAATCGGTGCCTCGGAAATTGCTTCCAGTCTCCGTTCCGCCGCCCCCGCACCCCGTACGGCGCCAGGATGGGTTCATGATCCGACCTGCGGCGTACGCCGCCGCGCCGACGTAGGGCCGGAGTCCCATACCCCGTCATCCACCGGCCCGGGGTGCCGGCCGGCGTCCACGGGGGCGGTCACCCGGCGGGGTGGCGACCGACGACGCCATCCGCTCGCTGGCGATCAGCCAGCGGCTGCTCGGGACGCGGGAGATCATCCTCATCCACCGTCGATCGTCGGCCGTCGGCCGTCGTCGGCGCCGGCAACCCGACCGGCTCGACCCTTCGTGAGCCCCCTCCTGTGCTCGACGCCCAGGTGATTCGGCGCCGGCGTGCAACCCTTGCGGCGGCGCGGCGGTGAGTAGGGCAGAGCGACGGTCCGGTCGGGTCGTCGCGTGGACGAAGAGGAATCGGATGACCGCGAGCGCATTGCACATCCCGGTGGAGGACCGGCCCGGGCCCGGCACGGCACCGGCTTCCGCGGGCGGCCCCGGCCTGCGGGAGCTCGACTTCGAGGGGTTCGCCGCCACCCGCTGGCGGCGCCTGGTACGCACCGCCTACCTGCTCACGGGCGACTACCACGAGGCCGAGGACGTGGTGCAGGCGACGTTCGCGAAGGTCTTCAGGAACTGGTCCCGGATCAGCCGCCTGGAGGAGCCGGACGCCTACGTCCACCGGGCCCTGGTGAACAACAACCTGAGCCGTCACCGGCGGCGCCGGGTCAGGCAGCTGCTCGTGCCCGTCCTCCCCGATCGGGCGCACACCGCGGGCGGCGGCCACCGCGACGTCGAGGAGCGCTCGGTGCTGCTCCAGGCGCTGGCCGAGCTGCCGCAGCGCCAGCGGGCCGTGGTCGTCCTGCGCTACTGGGAGGACATGAGCGAGTACCAGGTCGCCGAAGTGCTCGGCTGCTCGCTCGGCAACGTGAAGAGCCAGGCCAGCCGAGGTCTGGCGAAACTGCGCAGCCACCCGGTGCTGGCCCCGTACGCGGCGGGCACCGGTTCGACGATCGACGGCACGGACGGAGGCAACAGGTGATGGACACCGAGGACATGGTGCGCGGCGCCCTGCGGGACGAGGCGGCCCGGGTCGCGGTGGCGGACTGGTCCGCCGGGCCCGTGCAGGTCCACGTGCGCCGGCAGCGGCGGGGGCGCCGGATGGCGGTGGGCGCGTCGGCCGTGGCGGCCGCGCTCGCGCTGGTGGCCGGTACGGGTGCGGTCCTGTCCGCGCAGGGCGGGGGCCGGGCCGTCGGGCCCGCCTCGCAGGCCCCGCCGGCACCGGCGGGGCCGGCTCCCGAGGCCCTGGTGGTGGAACCCGGCCAGCAGCTGCCGCTGGGCCGCCCGGACTGGTGGATGCAGCTGAAGGACCAGGAGATCTGCATCCACGACGCTCCCGCCTACAAGAGCGGCCCGGGGTGCTCCGGGCACTCCTGGGCGGGGGGCACGACCGAGATCACCATGCAGTACTACGGGAACCCCCCGCAGCACCAGGAGGGCCTGTACAACCTCATCTACCACGGTCCCGGACAGGTGGCCCGGATGGCCATCGAGGTGGACGGCCAGGCGTACTGGGCCACCGTCGCCTCGCTCCCCGGCGACCCGGGCTACGCCACCGGCTACGTCTGGGGGCCCAGCCAGAAGGCCGCCGACGGCCCGGGGGCACACCCGCTGGAGGGCATCAGGCTCGCCGCGTACGACGCCCAGGGGAAGGTGCTGGCGAGCAAGACGCTGCCGTCCTGACCGGACCGGCGGCGCGGTAGTGGAGCCGGCCGCTCGTCGAGCGGCCGGCTCCGCACGGTTCTGTGTGGTCGGCACGGTTCCGTACGGTTTCGTACGGTGGAGTCGAGGGCGCCGCCGACCCTCGGCTACCCTCCCCCCTCGTGGACGATCACCCCGCACCCCCGACCCTGCGCGTCTTCGTGGCGCTCGCCCCGCCCGACGACGCCAAGGACGCACTGGCCCGGGCCCTGCGGCCCGCATATGCCGGGTACCCGCGGCTGCGGTGGAACCGGATCGAGGACTGGCACATCACCCTGGCCTTCCTCGGCGAACAGCCGTCCACGGCGGTGCCGCTGCTGCGATCGGCGCTGGCCGCGGCGGCCGCGTCGCACCCCGCCCTGCACCTGGGCCTGCGCGGCGGCGGCCACTTCGACCAGCGACTCCTGTGGACCGGCATCGACGGGGACCTGGAAGGACTGCACCGGCTCGCCACCGACGTCCGGGACCTGGTCGGGTCCTGCGGAATCGCATTCAGGGACCGGCCGCTGCGCCCCCACCTGACCCTGGCACGCGCCCGCCGTGACGACCCCGTCAGCGTGCCGCAGGCCGCGGCCGGGCTCGCGGGATTCGTGGGCCGGCCGTGGCGGACCGAACGCCTCCACCTCGTCGGCAGCAACATCGGCCGCGGCCCCGGGCCGATCCACTACCGCGACATCGAGGCGTGGCGGTTGGGCGCCGCCGTCCAGGCCCTCGACGGCGGCTCCCTCGCCGAGCCGTAGCCCGCGGGCCCGCGGGCCCGCGACTCGCGGCGCGGCTGTCGGAGGTGCGCAGTACGGTCCTGTCATGGCAGCCAGAATCGATCTGACCCTCGACTGCGCGAACGCACCGCTCCTCGCCGCGTTCTGGAAGACGGCACTGGGCTATGTCGACGAGCCGCCGCCCGCACCCTTCAAAACCCGTGAGGAGTGGCTCGCGCAGTTCGACCTGCCGGAGGACGACTCCGCGGACGACGGGGCGTGGCTCTGCGATCCCGCTGGCGCCGGCCCCCGCCTGTCCATCCTCAAGGTCCCCGAGCCGAAGACGGCGAAGAACCGGCTGCACATCGACGTCCGGGTGCCGGGACACGGCAGCCCCGGTGAGCGGTGGGCGCGGATCAAGGCGGAGTCCGAGCGGCTGGTGAAGGCGGGCGGGGCCGTCCTGCGGGAGTTCGACGGGCACCACGTCGTGATGGCCGACCCGGAGGGCAACGAGTTCTGCGTCGCCGCAGCCGCAGCCCCGGCCGCAGCCCCGGCCGCAGCCCCGGCCTGAGGCCGCAGGGCCGGGGAGCCGGGCACGCGCGCCGAGGACGGTGGATCCGACGCGGCGCCCGACGGTCACGGCCGGCCGGCTCCGCCGCCGAGCAGCCGCCGGGCCTCGGTCAGGGCGGAGTCCTTCAGCCCGGCCAGCTCCTCCCGCGTGAAGACCGGGGTCCGGACGTCCGGCGGGATGCCCGGCCCGTCGAAGGTGGTACCGGCCGGGGTGAGGAACTCCTCGTTCGGCAGCAGCAGCACGAGGTCCGAGGAGAGCCGCCGGGCCAGCTGGTCCGAGAAGACCCCCTGGGTGTTCTCGCCGATCCGGGTGATGCGCGGGCTGCGGCCCATCATCGCCTGGGTGAAGGTCTCGCCCGCACTCACCGTCGAGCCCGAGGTGAGCAGGGCCACGGGCCCGGTGAAGCGGGCCGCCCCGGGGGAGGGGCGGACGGTGACCGGCTGGGGCCGGGTGAAGGCGCCCGGGTCGGCCGGGTCGTTGCGGGCCACCTTCCGGTAGGCCTGGTACGGCCGGTCGGTGAACCGGGAGGCGAGCCGCACGGCCAGCGCGTCCGAGCCGCCGGCGTTCACCCGGGCGTCGATCACCACCCCGCGCAGGGGCGTGGCGCGGGGCCGGCCGAGCAGGGCGTCGACGGCCCTGTCGAGCTCGGCCTCCTGGTCCCGCTGACCAGCCCCGTCGACGTAGTCGCCGAACGCGCTCACCCGCACGTAGCCGAGGCCGTCCGGGAGTTCGCCGACCCCGAGGAGGCCGTTGCCGAACGGCTGCTCGGGGACGGCCAGTTGGGCGCCGATCGGCGGCAGGACGGCGGCCAGCAGCTGCGCGGTCGGCGCCACCGTGCCGTCCCGCATCTCCCGGAAGAAGGTGGTGTACCCGCCGCCGGGACGCGCACGCAGCAGGGCGACGTGCGAGTCCCGGAGCGGCTTGACCATGGCGATGATCGTGTCCACCAGGTTCTCCGCGGTGACCGTCGGCCGGTACGCCGCCCGCGCGGCGTGCCAGTCGACGCCCTTGACGGCGAAGAAGGGGTAGTTCTCCTCGAAGCTGTCCCAGAACCGGTCGAACACCGCGACGGGATCGTCGGAGACCGGCAGCGCGCACCGCGCCGGCAGCCCGCCGGGCAGCCGTTCCAGCGTCCGGGTGCCGGTGCCCGAGTCCTTGGCGTACACGGCCCGGTGGCGCCCGCGCGGGGTGACGGTCAGCTCGGCGAACGGCTCCCCGGGAGTGCCGTAGCGGACGGCACCGCCGGGCAGGGGCGCGCCGAACCGTTCGGCGGAGGTCACACCGGGGGTGCAGCTGTTCCGGGTGACGTCGTAGGTGGCGAGGGCGGTCCCGCGGATCTCGACGATCGTGCCGTACCCGTCCGTCCGCCAGACACCCTCCAGCCGGTCGACGCCCGGCCGCCCCGCACTGCTTCCCGCCGGGGCGGCTGCCCCCGCCGTTCCCGCCGTTCCCGCCGTGAGCGCGAGCGCGACCACCGCGACGCCCGCCACCCGGGCCGCCGACCTCCCCTGTCCACTCCCCATACCGAGCCCATGCCCTCCATCCCCGGGCCGCCCCCGCGGAACCCCTCCGCCACCCACGGCTCGACGGTACGGACCGCCCGGCCGCCACGCGTCAACCCGCGGACCGGTCCGGACCCCGACCAGGGAAGTACACCGGCCCGCCACCGCCTCCGCCCTACGGCGTACCCGCCCCCGCAACGGCGCCGGCGCCACCGGCCCGGAGCCCCCTCCGCGCTCTACTCGCCTCCCCACGGATCTCACCCGTCAGGTGCCGCTGCGGATGCGCACGAAGGCAGTCCTCGACGCAACCTCTACCGGGAATTCCTCGCCGAGTGCGCCGAGCTGCTCGACGACCCCCGGGTGCGCACCGCCCGCGACCGGTACGCCGAGGCCGCGGCGGGCCGGAGCGAGGTGGCCCGACTGGTCGGCGCGGCCGGGGAGTCGGGGGACGCGGCGCCGCTGGAGCGGGCCGGCGGGCTGCTGGGCGAGCTGGCGCGGATCGAGCGCGAGGCGATGGGGGAACTGGCCCGGCTGCCGGCCGGCAGCGACGGGCCGGTCATGGGTGGCCGGCCCCGGCGGTGAGCCGCCGCCGCGCCGCGAGGGGTGGGGAGCGCCGAAGGCCGTGTCGGCACACCGGTGTCACCGGACGGCTCGACACCCAGGGCGACCCCGCGGGTGTCGACGGTGGTCATCGGGTCACCGGACGTCGTCGTGCCCGAGACCGCGGTCGGGCGCGCTCATGTCGCCCGTCCCGGGCGTGCCGTCGGCGAGCCCGTAGCGCAGGTAGACGGTGCCCTGCGCACCGGCCGCCGGCGGTTCGAGGAGCGTCAGGTTCGTGGGCACCGCGCCACCGTCGAACACCTTCTTCCCGACGCCGAGCACGATCGGGTGCACCCACAGGTCGAGACGGTCGAAGAGCTTCTCCCGCAGGAGGGTCTGCACCAGGTCCAGGCTCCCGACGACCTTCACGTGCTCGTGCCGGTCACGGACCTCGCGCACCGCGCCGGCCAGGTCCGGGCCCAGCAGCGTGGACCCGGCCCACGGGAGGCCGGGCGTGCCGCGGGACGCCACGTACTTCGGGACGCGGTTGAAGAGCTCGGCGATCTCGCCGTCCTTCTGGTGCGGCCAGTAGGCGGCGAAGATGTCGTACGTCCGCCGGCCGAGCAGCAGGGCGTCCGTGCCCTCGTACGCGGCGAGGATCTGCGCCCCGGTGCCCTCGTCGATCAGGGGCGCCTGCCAGCCGCCGAACGGGAACCCCACCGGGTCCTCGTCGGGGCCGCCGGGCGCCTGCCCGACGAGGTCGAGGGTCGCGAACAGTTCGATGTGGATGAGGCCCATGTCTGCACTCCCGATGAGTTGGTCGTCCCCGTCGAGATGTAGACCTTCCGGGGCCGGAAAACTCATCGCCGCGCCGGTCCCCGGTTTCCGCTGCCCGGTTTCCGCACCCGCCGCCCGGCCCGGCCCGGGCCGCCGGTGCGACGCCGCCTCGCGGTCAGCAGTTCGGGACGGGATCGGTTTCGCTGGTGATGGCGGTGTCCTTCATGAAGCCGAGTCGACCGTTGTCGGCGACGGTCATCAGCCAGCGGTTCGGGTGCGGCCCGCCGACCCACGCCTGGTTGTCCTCCTTGCAGGAGAACCAGCTGGGGTTGGAGTTCATGTAGCCGACGATCGTGGAGGGGTCCGGGTAGGCGTGGTTGTTGCCGACCATGCCGTAGACCGGGGAGCCGGGCACGTTGTAGCAGTACCACCGGTTGCTGTCCCCGGGCCAACAGTCGTCGGCCGCCGAGGCCGAGGGCGCGACCACGACACCCAGGCTCACCGCGAGGGTGGTGGCGGCGACGGCGGCGGTGATCCTGGCGGTACGGACTTTGCTGAACATGTCTCACTCCTGGCTGCGTGCCTGCGAGTCGGCTCAGCCTCCAGCGTGCCCGGCCGCCCTGTCGTGTCACACATCCGACATATCCGGTGACTCGAAGCAGCCGTTCGTGGGCGGACTTGCCCGAACATCGTCGATCACACGCGCGAACGTGGGGGCGGGTGTTCACCCCTGGCGCACCACCCGTCCGACGAGGCGGACCGCACGGCGCCCATTCTGCCCGCGGGGGCCCGCCGCCCTTTCGCCGCGTGCGGTCCAGCAGTGGCTGACTGTGCGTGCCGACGGTGTTACTCTCCCGAGAGAAGAGAGAGCTGACTCTCACTTGCCGGCCCGGAAGGCCACTCGTCCGTCCTGGCCCGGCCGCGCGGGAGAGAGCGGCTCCGCCAAGCGTTCCCTGCTCTTGTGGCCCTTCGGCCGGTGAGGAGAGACCATGACCGCGCCCGCACCGCAGTTACCCTTCGAACGCCCCAACGCCCTGGACCTGGCGCCACTGCTCGCACGCCTGCGCGAGGAAGGCCCGATCACGCGGGTGACGACACCCGCCGGCGACCCGGCCTGGCTGGTGACCCGCTACGAGGAAACCCGGGTGATCCTGAGCGACACCCGGTTCTCCCGGCTGCGCCCCGACACCGAGGACGCCCCGAGGATCTCGGCCTCGGCGCTGCACACACGCCCCGCCGTCACGCCCGAGGAGGAGGACCGCGAACACACGCGGATGCGCCGGATGCTGGCGCCCGCGTTCAGCGCGCCGCGGATGCGCCGGATGGGCGAGCGGATCGGGGACCTCGCCGCGTCCTGCCTGGACGCGATGGACGAGGACCGTTCGCGGGATCCGCAACGTGCCGTCAACCTGCACGACCACCTGTCGTTCCCGCTGCCGGTGATGGTGATCTGCGAGCTGCTGGGCGTGCCGGTCGCGGACCGGGACCTGCTGCGCGGCTGGTCGGAACGGATCGCCGCGCTGTACGGCGGCGCCGACGGGGCCGCGGCCATGGCCGAGTTCGAGGCGTACGTGGCCGCCGTCGCCGAGGAGAAGCGCAGGCGGCCGGGGCAGGACGTGATCAGCGACATCCTGGCCGCACAGACGCAGGACCCCTCGTTCACCGAGGAGGAGATGACCCGCCTGGCGGTGGGGCTGCTGTTCGCGGGCCACGAGACGACGTCGACCCGGATCGACCTGGGGGTCCTGTTCCTGCTGAGCGACACCGCCCGGCGCGACCGCTTCACCGCCGACCCCGAGGGGTCCGCCCGCGCCACCGTGGAGGAGGTCCTGCGGATGGCCGCCCCCGGCGCCCTGGGCCTGACCCGCTACGCCCGCGAGGACGTCACCGTCGCCGGGACGGCGATCGCGCGGGGCGAGGCGGTACTGGTGGCCATCAACGCCGCGAACCGGGACGGGCGGGCCTTCGAGGAACCGGACGCCTTCGACCCGTCGCGTTCCCCCAACGCGCACCTGGCCTTCGGGCACGGCGGTCACTACTGCATCGGCAACGCGCTCGCCCGCACCGAGATGCGGATCGCGCTGACCGCGCTGTTCCGGCGCTTCCCCGGCCTGCGGCTGGCGGTGGACGCGCGCAGCCTGCGCGACCACTCCGAACGGCTGGCGGGCGGCATCGGCGAGGTCCCGGTCCTGTGGTGAACGGGGACCATCGGCCCGAGCGGCCCGCCGCACGGGTGGAGGCGGACACCTCGCGGTGCGTGTCGTCGGGGCAGTGCGCGATGACCGCGCCGTCGGTGTTCGACCAGGACGAGGCCGGGCGGGTCGTCGTGCTCGCCGCCGACCCCGGCGGCCCGGCGGCGGAACAGGCCCGTGAGGCGGCCGCCATGTGCCCGGCCTCGGCGATCCGGCTGCGCCCGGCGCGCTGACGGGCGGCGGTGCCGGCGGTGCCGGCCGCCCGGCGTGGCGGCCGGCACCTGCCTCGGCGTCAGGCGTCAGGCGTCAGGCATCAGGGCGTCAGGGCGTCAGGGCGTCAGGGCGTACGGGTGTGCAGCGCGGGGGCGGGACAGGGCAGCGGGCGGGCCCCGGCGGGGGACAGGCCGTCGAGGACCAGGGCCAGGTACCGGCGCCAGCCGTCCTCCCGGGCCTCCATCGTCCACAGCACCGAGACCAGCATGACGACGATGCGGTGCAGATCGTCGGGCACGAGGTCGGCGCGGATCACGCCCGCGTCCTGACCGCGCGTCAGGAGAGCGTCGAGCGCGGCGAAGAACTCCTCCCCGGTCGCCGGGGTCAGCACGCCGGCGGCGCGGGCGGCGGCCAGCACGTTGTCGTCGCCGGCCACCGATTCCAGGGCCGCCTCCAGCACACGGACCAGCCCGGACGCGGGATCGGCGTCGTGCGCGGCAGCCTGGATGACGGGACGGACGTGCTCGCCGAAACGCTGGTCCAGCACGGCCCGCAGCAGCGCGGCCTTGTCGGGAAAGCGGCGGAAGAGCGTGGCGGACCCGACGCCAGCCCGGCGCGCCACGTCGTCGAGGTGGGCGTCGGGGCCCTGCTCGGCGAAGACCTCCCGGGCAGCCCGGACGATCTTTTCCGCGTTGCGGGCGGCATCGGCACGCAGCAGCCGGGGGGAGTCGAGGGCCATCCCGGCACCCTATCCAAGGGCCGCCGGCAGCGCGGCGACGTCCGGCGGGCGCCGCCGCAGCAGGTGGTCGGCCGCCGGGGACCGCCCGGTGGTCCCCGGAGCCCTCCAACTCCCGGGCGGTGTGAGCGTGTCGGACGAAGGCCACGGCCTGCCCGCCGCCCGCCCGCGGCGGCGGGGCCGGTGCGGTGCCGGCTACTCGACCGCGCGCAGTGCGTTGACGATGCCGAAGCCGTAGAAGCCGTTGACGCGCTTGCCGCCCGCACAGACGGCGCCCCCGGAACCGCCGCCGTTCCCGCCGTTCCCGCCGTGCGGGTCGGCCGGGCCGGCCGGGCACCCCGGGTTGTCCGCCTGGGCCTTGAGCAGCGCCTGCAACTGGGCCGGGGTCGCCTCCGGGTGGGCGGACTTCAGCAGCGCGGCCACACCGGAGGCGTGGGGCGTGGCCATGGACGTGCCCTGCTCGTAGCCGTACTGGTTGTTCGGCAGCGTCGACAGGATGCCGCCTTCCCCGGACGGTGTGTCCGAGGCCTGGTACTGGTCACCGCCCGGCGCCGCGACGTCGATCACGCCGAGGCCGTAGTTGGAGTAGTACGCCTTCGCGTTCCTGGCGCCGGTCGCGCCGACCGTGACGACGCCCGGCAGCTGTGCGGGCAGGTCCCAGCACCTGTGCGGGTCGACCGTCCGGCTCGCCGGGGTGGAGTCGTTGGGGCTGCCACCGTCGGTGAAGCCGTCGGAGGCCAGGTCGTGGTTGGCGTTGCCGGCCCCGGCGACGTTGAGGGTGCCCTTGCGCTGCGCGTAGAGCTGGGCGCGGTCGACCGCGTCGACGATGGCCTTCTGGTCGGGGTCGTCCAGGCAGTTGTACTGCCACGGGTCCACGTAGTAGCTGTTGTTGGTGATCTGCACACCGTGGTCGGCGGCGAACACGAAGGCGCAGACGACGCTTTCGGCGTAGATCAGCTGGCGCGGGGTGGGCTGGGAGACCGTGATGCCGGAGACCTTCACCCCGGGTGCCACGCCCGCGACGCCGACGCCGTTGCGGGCCGCGGCTATCGTGCCCGCCACGTGCGTGCCGTGGAAGTAGTCCGCGTCCACCGGCCGCCAGGAGCCGTACGCGGTGTCGGCCTTGCCGCTGGCGCAGTTCGCGGACTGCGAGGGGGAGAAGTTCGCGGCGAGGTCCGGGTGGGTGTCGTCGACGCCGGTGTCGATGACGGCGACCGTGACGTCCCTGCTGCCGGGGTTGATCTCCGCGGCCTTGTCCGCGCCGATCGCCCGCAGGGCCCACTGCTCGGCTTCGAGGGGTTCGGTGCCGCTGCCGGACGCCTTCGCGATCCTCGCCGCCTCGGCCTCGGAGAGGCGCCGCACCCCACCCTCGTCGGTGGTCCCCGCCGCGCTCAGCGGCGCGGTCCGCGTGGCGCCCGCCGACTGCACTCCGCGCACCGCGCGCATCCGCCTGCCGAAGTCGGGGTTCGCCGAGTGGGCGACGACGACGCCGATCCCGTCGTACGTGACGACGACGGTGCCGCCGGCCGCGGCGACGGCCCGCTGCACCTCGGCGATCGTGCGACGGTCGGTCCTGGTGTTGACGACGTACGCCAGGGGGTGCGCGTCCTCGGCCTGCGCGGCGGGCTGTGCCCGGGGCGTCGCCGAGGCCGGGGTGGGGAGGAATCCGAGTGAGGCGGTCAGCGACAGCACGATCGGCACGGCCGGGCCGAGCCGCAGTAAGGAACGCAGTCGAGCCATGTGGTCTCCACATCATCCGGGTGCAGGACCCGGCCGAGGACAGCGCGCCGGCCGGGCAGGAACAGGACGGGTGGTACAGGACGCGTGGTGCAGGAGTGAAGCTATCCCGCCACCTCACCAACCATCAATGACTCGGCAAAGACTCGGCAATGACTCGCCAACGACCTGACCGGACCCGCGGCGAACCGACACGGCCGGGCCGAGGCCGAACCCGACGCGGCACGACGGCCGACATCAACGCCGTTGGCCCCCGGCAGGATTGCGGTGGCCTCCGCACCCGGCCGCCGTCGTGCCGCCGCCGCACGCTCCCGCACGCTCCCGGTGCTCGCGGTCCCGAGTGTCCAGGGAGGTCGTCCCCCCGCGCCCGGTATCCGGCAGGGCACAGGTTCCCGCCGTCCAGGCGTCGGGACGGCCAGCCGCGAGGCAGGCCGTCATCCGCCCACGCACGATCAGTGGATGTGACATCGGACACATCCACTGCGCCGGGTGCCGGCCGACTGTCGTCCGCAACACCCAAACCCGCAGGTCAACTTCGCAACGCGAAGGCCCTGAGGAACCCGGGGGCCGTTCAAAACGATCTAGCTCCCCACAGAGGATTGGGCCTAGCCTGCCCGCCATGTCCCAGAACACGAACACCCCCGGTTTCCCCGGGCAGCCGGCCGCCCCGGCCGGCGACTCCGCCAAGGTGCAGCGCCAGGTGCAGCAGCAGGCGGGCGTCGGACCGGTCTACGGTGGCGGCGGCACCCTCTTCTCCGAGCCGGTCCTGGTGGTGAACCAGAAGGCCAAGCTGATCGAGCTGACCAACGAGTACTCCGTCTTCGACCAGCAGGGCGCCACGCTGGGCTCGGTGGTCCAGGTCGGCCAGAGCGCTCTGCGCAAGGTGCTGCGGCTGCTCTCCTCCCTCGACCAGTACCTGACCCACAAGCTGGAGATCCGCGACGCGCAGGGCACCCCGGTGCTGCTGCTGACCCGCCCGGCGAAGCTCATCAAGTCGCGGGTGATCGTGCAGCGTCCGAACGGCCAGGAGGTCGGCCAGATCATCCAGCAGAACGCCATCGGGAAGATCAATTTCTCGCTGGAGGTCGGCGGTCAGAAGATCGGCGCCATCAAGGCGGAGAACTGGCGGGCCTGGAACTTCTCCATCGTCGACGAGACGGACACCGAGGTCGCCCGGATCACCAAGACCTGGGAAGGCCTGGCGAAGACGATGTTCACCACGGCCGACAACTACGTGCTCCAGATCCACCGTCCGCTCGCCGACCCGCTGCTCAGCCTGGTCGTGGCGACCGCGCTGACCGTGGACACCGCGCTGAAGCAGGACGCCCGCGGCTTCGGATAACCGCGAACCGTACGTTGTTCGGAGCCCCGCCCCCGACCGGGCGACTGCCGGGGGGCGGGGCCGGCCGGAGAGCGGAGTCGTGCGTCATCGCCGGCCCGGCGGAGAAGCCCGCCACCCGATCACGGCCGACGGGTGGGCCACCCGGCGGCTGCGGGGCGGCCCACCCGTTCCCGTGTTCCGGCTCAGCCGGTCAGCGGGACAGAAGGAACTTGGTGGTCGGCACGCCCCGGACGGTGGCGCAGTCCAGGTTCGAGGTGGTGGCGCTGTAGGTGAAACCGCTCGGGACGCTGCACGCCCACATGCCGCTGACCGGTGTGCGGAGGTGGAAGGTGGTGGACGGCACGCCCTGCGTCAGGCTGCACGTGGTGGACGAGCCGGCGGAGTCGTAGGTGAAGCCGGGGGCGGTCGAGCAGGAGGTGAGGCCGTCGACGGGCGTGCGCAGGTGGTACTGCGGCGATTTCCAGCTGCCGCCGCCGCTGCACGTCTGACTGAAGACGACCCCTTCGTAGACGTAGCCGGACGGGACGGAGCAGGCCCAGGTGTCGTCCAGCCCCGTGGCGGTGGCGGAGGCCGGCGTCGCGGTGGCGGCGCCGGTGAGCAGCAGGGTGAGCGCGGCGAAGGCGGCGAGCGGCGCGGTTCGCGCGGTCCGTACGGTTCGTGCGACGGACATGTTTTCTCCTTCGGTGGAAATGCGGCCGGAAGGTGCGCGGTGCGGCGGTACGGTGGTGCAGCGGTACAGGGGGCGGTGATCGCGGGTGGGCGTTCACGGCCGTCGATGGTTCTAGCACGCAACGACGGGCCGTCACCCGGCCGCTCCGTCGCGGAGAATCACTTCGGCGCCCGCCGTCCACGCGCCCTGCGCGGATCCTCCGGCCCGTCTCATCCGATCAGCCCCCCGGGTCCCTCCCGCGCCTGACGCAGCCGATCCGCGTGCCCGCCCCCGCCGGAGGCCCGCTCGTTCGGGGCGCGGTGCGGCGTACGTCCGCGGACCGGCCCGGACGTGGGGGAAGCCATCAGGTCGCCGTCGGGCGCGAGCTTCCCGTTCGGACCGATGGTCCAACCCGGGCCCTTCAGCGGGGCCGCGGAGGACGAGGCGGCCGGCGCCGACTGAGCACGGCCACGCCCGGGCCGTCCGGCCCCGCCGTGGACCGGGGCGGTGGTGCGACAAGGCGGCCGTGACAACCCGTTCGGTGGGCACGGCCCAGGCCGTATCCACGCCTTGTGGTGATGCCACCGGTCGGTTGCGGGCGGCAGGACGGCCTTCTTTGAGCGAACTCGGCGCACCGTTCGCGGTGGGCTGCCACAATGCCCATAAGAACTATGTGACATGTCACAGTGCTGTCGGCGCCCGCCGAGAGCACCGGACGAAGGAGGGCCCCTTGAAACGCCTTGCTGCCGTTCTCGCCGGTACCGCCGCTCTGGCGGCGCTGACCGGCACCCAGACCGCCTCCGCCGCCACCGCCTCCGCCGCCACCGCCTCCGCCGCCACCGCCGCCACCGCATCCGTCGCCACCGCCTCCGCATCCGTCGCCGGCATGCCGGGCACCACCGTCTGCGGGGACCCGGGCGCGCCGAACCACCTCACGATCAGGGCCTGCATCAACAACAACGGAGGCCAGGTGTACGTGTTCGGACGCGCCACTCCGACCAGCCCGACCTGGCAGGACCAGCAGGTCTCCTTCCGGCTGACCAGCGTCGGCGTCACCAGCCCACCGCTCGGCACCATCGCCCCGACCGTCCTGATCCCGACCGGCGGGAGCGACGTCGGCGGCATCACGGGCACCGTGCCCTGCGGCCGCACCGTGACCGCCCAGTTCAGCGTGGACCAGCCCGGCTGGCCGCAATCGACCGCGACCGTCTCGACCATCGTGAACTGCTGACCTGCGCCCGGTCGGCAGCGTGATCCTGATCAAAGGCCGCCTTCGCGCCGAATGGGGTAACAACGACAACTCCGACCATTCTTCTGGCTGATGCGGGGCCCGGACCCGGACCGGTGGCCGGTGGCCGGTGGCCGCCAAGTTCCACTCGATGCGGGAGTGGGACCTGTTCGAGGGCGGCTTCCTGGAGTTCCTGCTGGCGGCGGTGACGGAGCAGTATCCGTACCACGGGGACGTCGTTCCCGGCGGGATGAAGCAGGTCGGTGACGGCCGTGCTTATCGCTTTCGGGGTGACTGGTCGAACCAGCATCGGCGGTGAGCCCGCGAGGCCGCGCCCACCCGTTTCTCAGCCCGTCGGGTCTCAGCCCGTCGGGTCCTGGTCCGTGACGGTGGGGTGTTCGGTGCACAGGCAGCCGACGCCCTTCTCGATCCACTCCTGTCCGGTCCACTCGGGGTGCCGTTCGATCAGCAGGGCCCGGACCTCGGCCACGATCTCGCTCCCGCCCATGGCGGAGTCGCGTCGCCGCCAGGTCTCGTCCCGCAGCTCGCGCAGGTAGTCGCGGACGTCGCCGAGGACCTGCGGGCCGCCGACGGCGCCGTGGCCGGGGACGACCGTACGGTGCCCGTCGGCCGCCAGCCGCTCCATCACCGTCAGCCAGCCGATCCCGGAGACGTCGGTGTCGTACGGCGGGAACCAGGGAAAGATCGCGAACTGCCCGGTCTCGGCCAGGTCGCCGGTGAACAGCACGCCGGCGTCGGGCACCTCGATCACCTGGTCGCCCTTGGTGTGGCCCCGGCCGGTGGCCCGCAGCCGTACGCAGCGGCCGCCGAGGTCCAGGTCGTACCCGTCGTCGTAGACCACGTCGGGGGCGACCACGCGGACGTCGCCGTCGAGGCGGTCGGCGACCGGCGGGCCGAACCCGCGGAACATCTCCAGGTAGCCCGCTCCCTTCACCTTCAGGTCCTCGGCCTGGGCACGGTTGGCGAGGTAGGTGGCCCGGCCGTGGAAGACGTGCGCGCCGAAGGCGTGCTCGGGGTGGAAGTGCGTGGTGGTCAGGTACAGGCGGCGCCCCTCGGCCACCTCGGACGCCAGGGAGAGGACCTGCTCGGCGTTGGCGGTGCCCATGCCGGTGTCGACGACGAGGACGGCCTCGGTGCCGCCGATGATGCCGATGTTGGGAACCAGCGGGATCCCGCGGTCCGGGACCACCAGCAGCTCGGGGGCGATCTCCTGGACGCCGGCCACATGGACGGCGGGGTCGGAAAGCGATACGTCGTTCATGCCTCGATTCCACCGCCCCGGAACCCCGGCCGTCCAAGACCGATTCGCACGTGCCCGATACCGCACGGGTATCGTCGCAGCATGGAGCTGCGGACGTTGCGCTATTTCGTCGCGGTCGCCGAGGAACTCCACTTCGGCCGGGCCGCCGCCCGGCTGCACATGAGCCAGCCCCCGCTCAGCCGGGCGATCAAGCAGCTGGAAACCGACCTCGGCGCCACCCTGCTGCACCGCTCCGCCCAGGGCGTCACCCTCACCCCGGCCGGAACCGTCCTGCTCGACGAAGCCCGCACCCTCCTCGACCGTGCCGACCGGATCCGCGCACGCGTCACCGCCGAAACCGGCCCCACGGCCATCACCGTCGGCCTGCTCGGCGACGGCACCGACCTCGGCGCCCTGCGCCTGGCCAACGCCTACCGCAAGCGACACCCGGACATCGAGGTCCGCATCCGCGAGACCGACCTGACCGACCCCACCTGCGGACTGCGCACCGGACGGGTCGACATCGCCCTCACCCGCGCCCCCTTCGACGAGACCGGCCTGATCGTGCACGAGCTGCGCACCGACCCGGTCGGCGCGGTGCTGCGCACCGACGACCCCCTGGCCGGCCGCACGCACCTGGAGCTGGCCGACCTGGCCGACCGGTGCTGGTTCCGGTTCCCGGACGGCACCGACCCGCTGTGGGGGGCGTACTGGACCGGCGGCCGGCCGCGCGGGGGACCGGCGGTGAGGGCCGTCCAGGAATGCCGGCAGGCCGTGCTCTGGAACGGCACGGTCGGCATCACCCCCCTCGGACACGACATGCCCGAGGGACTGACCGCGGTACTGCTGGCCGACATGGCGCCCAGCCGCGTGGTGGTGGCGTGGAACGAGGGCGACCCGAACCCGCTGATCCCTTCGTTCGTCCGCATCGCGACAGCCACCCACCGCCGCTGAACCCTCCCGCCCGCGCCGGTGTTCCCCGCCCCGGACCCGCGTCGTCGTCGATGTGGGTGTTGCGGTCGGGGTTCCTGGCCGGTCGGGGCTCCTACCGGTCGGGGCTCCTACCGGTCGGGGAGGCTCAGCCGAGGATGCTGACGACGGTCTTCGTCGCCTGGGCGATCAGGTCGTCGTCGGAGGTGGCGCCCGCCCTGCCGCGATCGGACAGGACGACGATCACGATCGGGCTGCGCCCGTCCGACGGCCACGCCACGGCGACGTCGTTGCGGGTGCCGTAGCCCGCGTTGCCGGTCTTGTCGCCGATCCTCCAGTCGGCGGGCACCCCCGCGCGGACGTACGGGCCGCCGGTCGTGTTGCCGACCAGCCAGTCCGTCAGCAGCCCGCGCCGGCCCTCCGTGAGGACGTCGCCGAGCACGTAGCGGCGCAGGTCGGCGGCGAGGACGCGCGGCGTGCTGGTGTCGCGGGTGTCGCCCGGGGTCGCCTCGTTGAGGGTGGGTTCGGTGCGGTCGACGCTGGTGGTCGAGTCGCCCAGGTCGCGCAGGGACCGCTGGACGGCCGCCGGGCCGCCGAGCTCGGCGATGACCAGGTTGGCCGCGGTGTTGTCGCTGTACTGGATGGAGGCGGAAGCCAGGTCACGCAGCTTCATGCCGGTCGCCACGTGCTGCGAGGTGATCGGTGCCCATGCCAGCACGTCCTCCTGGCGGTAGGGGACGACCTTGTCCAGGTCCGCGTCGGACGCCTTCCGCAGCAGGGCCCCGGCGGCGAGCGACTTGATCGTGGACGCGAACGCGAACCGCTCGTCGGCCCGGTGGGTGACCTCCCGGCCGCTGCCGGTGTCCACGGCGAACACGCCGAGCCGGGCGCCGAACTGCTGCTCAAGCGCCGCGAAGGAGGCGTCCGCCGGGCCGGTCGCGGGCACGCCCGCCACCGTCGCGCTCGCCACCCCTGCGCCGGGGGCCGTCGCGCCGCTCGCCGCCGGTGCCGGCGCCGTCGGGGCGCTGCTCGCCGCCCGGCCGCACCCGCCGATCAGCGCGGCCACGAGCAGGGCCACCGCGGGCAGCGCGGTGCGGGTGCGGCGGAGGTCGGGCGTCATCGGTGGTCTCCCAGGGGGTTCGTGCCGTCGCGGTCGCGCCCTCGCGGTGGTTCGTACCGTCGTGGTCGCGCGGTCGCGCTCAGCTAAACAGGCCGCCGACCACCCAGTCCAAGACCGCAATCATGAAGTGGACGATAAGAAAACACCTATGATGACTGGCCATGGACCTGCTGGGGCACCTCCGCCACTTCCGAGCCGTCGCCGAGGAACGGCACTTCGGCCGCGCCGCCGAGCGCCTGCGGATCGCCCAGCCCTCGCTCTCCCAGCGGATCCAGCGCCTCGAACGCGAACTCGGTGTGACCCTGTTCGACCGCGGCCCGCGCGGCGTCGACCTCACCCCGGCGGGCCGGCTGCTGCTCGCCGAGGCCGAGGAGACGCTGGACAGCGCGGCCCGCCTCCTCGCCACCGCCGCCGACCTGCGCAGCGGACGGGCCGGCACCCTGCGCGCGGCCGTCCCGCCCGAACTCGGGCCGGCCGCCCTGGCCGCGCTGCTCACCGGCTTCGAGACCGCCTCCCCGGGCACCCGGCTCGAACTGCGGGAACTGCCGGTCGCGGCCGTGGTGCGCGAACTCGCCCAGCACACCGTCGACGTCGCCGTCGTCCGTCACCCCTGCCCGGCCGACGGACTGGCCTTCGGCCCCGTCCTGCACCAGCCGCTCGGCGCCCTGCTCGCCGCCCGCGGTCCGTACGCCGACCGCCCGGAGCTCGCGGTGGCCGAACTGACCGGCCTGCGCCTGGTCCTCTTCCCGCGCGCCACGGCCCCGGCCCTGTACGACGAGGTCCTCACCACGCTGACCAGGCACGGCTGCACCCCCGAGGCCGTCGTCGACCCGCCGGGACCGGACGTCGCGGGCGCGCTCGTGCTCACCGGCAGCGCCATCGCCCTGGTGCCGCGCACCACACCCCCACCGGGTACGGTCTGGCGCCCGCTCACCGGCACCCCGCTGGCCTGGCGGACCTCCACGGCCTGGCCGGCCGGGCGGGGCGGGCCCGCCGTCCGGCTGTTCGCCCAGGCCGCCCACGAGGCGCTGACCGGACCCGGCGGCCTGCTGCCCCAGCCGCCCAACCGCCCGCTCCACCCCCGGCCCGCAATGGAGTTCCCGCTGTGACCAGCGACCGCACCACAGCCGACCGGACGGCTGCCGACCGCACCACAGCCGACCGCACGGCTGCCGACCGGACCCCGCACAGCCGGGCCGCGCGCACCCGCATCGCCGCGGCCTTCGCCGACGCGGGCGTCACCGGCCGGCTGCACGCGCGCGACCTCGACACCGGCGCCGAGATCGGCCTCGGCGCCGACACCGCCGTCAGCACCGCCAGCGTCCACAAGGTCTGCCTGCTCGTGACGCTGTACCGCGAGGCCGCCGCCGGACGGATCGACCTGACCCGGCAGGTCGAGATCCCCGCCGCCGGCCGCACCCCCGGGCCGACCGGCCTCGCCGCCATGCTCGACACCGCCCGCCTCTCCCTGCGCGACCTCGCCTACCTCGCCGCGGCCGTCAGCGACAACACCGCCGCCGACACCCTGTGGGACCAGATCGGCCTCGACACCGTCAACCGCACCATGGCCGACCTCGGCCTGAGCCGCACCGTCGCCGTCCACAAGCTCCGCGACCTCATCGCCGCCCTCGCCGAGGACACCGGCCCCGACTCCCCGGTCGACCCCGCCGTCGTCGCCCGCCTCAGGGTCCTCGACCCCGCCTTCACCAACCACAGCACCCCCCGCGACATGACCACCCTGCTCGCCGCCCTCTGGCACGGCGACGCCTGCCCCGGCGACCACGGCGCCGCCCTGCGACGCCTCCTCGGCCTCCAGGTCTGGCCGCACCGCCTGGCCTCCGGCTTCCCCTACGACGACGTCCGCGTCCACGGCAAGACCGGCACCCTCCCCACGCTGCGCCACGAGGTCGGCGTCGTCGAATACCCCGACGGCGGCCGCTACGCCCTCGCCGTCTTCACCCGCGCCGCCGCCACCACCATCACCCTGCCCGCCGCCGACGCCGTCATCGGAACCACCGCCCGCCTCGCCGTCGACGCCCTCCGGGCCCGGGCGGCAGCCGGCGCGACGGGCTGACCGGGGCCGCGACCCCGACGCCGAGACCACCCCCAGCTGCCCCGCCGTCCGCCCTCCTGGCCACGACGTCCGGGTGACGGATCGGCTGCACGCTCGTTTGCCCGGGTACCTGCCGGTCGCAGGACGGCGGTGCCCGGCGACCACCCCCCGCCCGGGCACCGCCGCACCGGCCCCGCGACTGGCCAGGACCGGACAGAACCCCCACCGGCGTCCGGGCCACGGCCCCGGACGCCGGCACCCGCGCAGGTGTCGCCGGGCCCGCCGGCATGCGGGACGGACCTGCGCTCGTCGTGACGCCACCGCGGACGACCTGCTGAGGGAGCGCCGGCGCGCAACGGGCGGACACCCTCAGACAGGAGTCCGCGGAGTCCCACGAGCTCAGTCCGAAACGCCTCGCCCAGCCGATCCGCACCACCGACACCCCGAGCTGCGCCCCGGCAGCAACGGCCGGGTCCCCCACGCTCGTCGACGTCGCCGCCACCGCCGGGCAGAGGAGAGCGGCTCGGCACAGAGTTCACGCACCCGTGCGAGAAGTCGTACCGATACGGTTCGACGAACACCGCATCCCGTGATCGACGCGTGCGGATGGGCCGCTCCCGAAGTGCCGGGACGCGGCCCACCGCAATGGGTCAGCTGTAGATGACGGCCCACTGCTGGGTGTGGTCGCCCGTTCGGCAGCCCTCGATCGTCACCTGGCTTCCAGCGTGGGCGGTCAGGCAGCCCTGGTCGCCGTCGGCCGAGTGGATGTACGCCCCGGCGTCGCCGGCCGCGTACCACCAGCGCGACCTGGTCGCGGTGTTGTCGTACGGGTCGTACCAGGGGTTGTACTCGGACAGCTCGCCGGTGTCGTTGAAGTTGCGGCGCAGGTTCCGATAGGTCTTGGTGGTGCAGAAGAAGTCGGTGCACGTCTGCGTCTCGTAGGAGGAGAAGACGACGCTGTCGGTGGAGGTCATGGTGACGTACCACCACTGGTTGCTCTGCCCGGTCTGCGCGTAGGTGTACACCGGGGCGCCCTGGCGATGGCTTCGTCCTTCTTGAGGGGTGCGGAGTGGGCGCGGCTCATCGGATCTACGCCGACCGAGTCCGCCGGCCCGGGGAGTCCACCTTCAGGCCGAGCTGTTCGAGGGCGTTGAGTACCTCGATGAGGCCCGTCCGGTCGTCCTGGCCGCGGCGCATGGTGGTCAGGACGGTCGCGGCGGTACCGGACTCCTCGACGCTCTGCCGCAGTGCCGGGGCGAGCACCGGGTGAGCGCTGACCTCGACCAGTACGTCATGGCCCGTCAGCAGCTCGGCGGTGGAGTCGGCCAGCAGGACGGGCTGCCGAAGGTTCCGGGCGAAGTAGCCCGCGGTGGCCTGCTGCCAGTCGAGCGCTTGCCCCGTGACCGAGGAGATCATCGGGATCCGGCCGGGCCTGGGGGTGAGCTCACCTATGGCCCGTTCGAGGTCCGCCAGGATCGGATCGATCGCCGGGCTGTGGGCCGGCAGGTCGACTCGGACCATCGCGCACAGCACGTCCGCGGCCTGGAGCTTGGCGACGACGGCCTCCAACGCGGACCGGTCACCGGCCAGCACGGTGGTCCGCGGGCCGTTCCGCGCGGCGACGGACACGCTCCCCTCAAGCCCTCGCAGGTGCTTCGAGAGGTCGACGGCCGAGAGCTCCACCACGGCCATGCCGCTGTGAGGGCCGGCCACGCGGCGTTGCTGATCGCTGTAGTGATGGACGAGCCGGACCGCGTCCGGCAGGTCGAGGATGCCTGCGATGACGCTGGCGGCGATCTCGCCGACGCTGTGACCCGTGACAGCGGCCGGCTGGACGCCCGCCTCTTCCAGCCAGCGGGCGATGCCCACTTGGACGGCGAAGACGATGGGTTGCATGACGCCGACGTCGTTCGTCCTGGCTTCGGGTTCGTCGAGGAAGAGCTCGTGGACGAGGGACCAGCCGGTGTGCCGGGCCAGCTCGCTGTCGCACTCCTCCAGGGCCGAGCGGAAGGCGGGTTCGGTGCGGAACAGAGTCCGCCCCATGCCGACCCACTGCTGGCCGTAGGGGGAGCAGACGAAGGCGATCCGGGTGCCGTCCGCAGCGGCGAGCTCCGGCCCGGCGGACGGGCTGCCGGTCAGCTCATGGACGGCTGCCCCGCCGAGTTCGCCCAGCCGCAGACCCGGAGCGGCGGCCACGGCGTCGAGCAGCTCGGTGAACTCCCGGGCCAGCCGCTCGGCCTCCGCGGGGACGAACAGGTCGAGGGCGTAGGTGAGGCTGCCGTCGATGCCGTCCGGTCTCCGCTGCTCGGTGAAGCCCTCGAACAGCTCGAAGCGGAGGTCGAAGCGGGTGATCCCCTCCGTCACCGGCTCGGTCCGGACCTCCAGGCCGGGAAGGTGGAGCTCGGCGCTCGCGTTGTTCTGGAATGCGAGCATCACCTGGATGAGCGGGTGCCACGCGGGGGAGCGCGGCGGGTTGATGGTCTGGACCACGTGGTCGAACGGCACCTCCTGGTGAGCGAAGGCCGCCAGGTCCGTGCTGCGCACCCGGAACAGCAGCTCCCGGAAGGTCGGGTCGCCGTCGGTCCTGGTGCGCAGCACCAGCGTATTGACGAAGAATCCGATCAGGTCGTCGAGGCCCTCGTCGGTGCGCCCGGCGGTGGGGATGCCGATGGCGATGTCGGTGCCGGCTCCGCGCCTGGTGAGCAGGGTCGCAAGGGCGGCCTGCACGACCATGAAGACGCTGGTGCCGGTCTCCCGCGCCAGCTGGTGCAGTTCCCGGTGGGTCGCCCGCGTGACGTGGAAGGGGACTCGACCGCCCCGGTGTGAGGGGGTGTCCGGACGCGGGGCCGCCACATCGATCCGTAGGCGGTCGGGCATTCCCGCCAACTCTCCCTCCCAGAAGGAGAGCTGGCGATTGACCAGGCTGTTGGGGTCCTCCGGGGCACCCAGGAGATCGTCCTGCCAGAGCGTGTAGTCGACGTACTGGACCGGTAGTTCGGGCCGGGCCGGCTCCTGCCCGAGGCGGCGCGCGGCGTATGCGAGTGCCAGATCGCGGTTCAGGGGGAGCAGCGACCATCCGTCGCAGGCGATGTGATGGATGGTCAGGAGCAGGACGTGTTCGTCCGCGGAGAGCCGGAACAGCTGGGCCCGTAGTGCCGTCTCGGCGGTGAGGTCGAAGGCGTGACCGGCCGCAGCGCTCAGCGCTTCGGACAGGCCTGCCTCGGTGACGCCGTCGACCGGCAGCTCGACCGGAGCCTCGTCCGGGTCCAGGACGACCTGCTGGGGTCGGCCGTCCCAGTCGGGGTAAGCGGTGCGCAGACTCTCGTGCCAGGTGACCAGGTCGTCGAGGGCGAGTCGCAGGGCGGACAGGTCGAGGTCGCCGCGCAGCCGGTAGGCCATCGGCATGTTGTAGTGTCCGGCCGCGCCGTGCAGGCGGTTCAGGAACCAGAGGCGCCGCTGGGTCTGCGAGAGCGGGATCTCCGCCGGACGGCCCCGGGGGCGCAGTGGCGGGCGTCGGCTGCCGGAGCCCTGCTCCAGGTGCTCGGTGAGTTGGGCGACGGTCGGGGCCTCGAAGATCGTCCGGACCGGGACCTCCACGTCCAGGGCGGCCCGGATGCGACCGGCGAGCCGGGTGGCCAGCAGGGAGTGGCCGCCCAACTCGAAGAAGGAGTCGTCGATGGTGACCCGGTCGAGCCCGAGCACCTGGGCGAACACCGCGCAGAGGATCTCCTCCCGTTGGCCTCGCGGGGCGCGGCCCTTCTTCGCACTCATGGTCAGCTCCCGCTGACGGCGGTGCGGACCTGGGCGGGCCACGCTGCGGTGTCGAGGCCGTACTGGCAGAGGAAGGCGTAGACGAGCCGCTCCAGGCCGAATCCGACGCAGCCGCTCCGGGTCGGGCCGTTCGCACCGTGGTCGATGCCGAAAGCCTTGCCGAAGAGGTCGTCGTGGAAGTTGAAGGAGCCGACGGCGATCGTCTTCCCGGGCGCGACGTGGAGCCGCAGCTCGTACTTGAGCTCCATCAGCCGCTGGGACCAGATCCGCTCGGAGGTGTCCGCGCCGCAGAAGAACGGATCGTTGCCCACCTCGCAGAAGCCGCTCAGGCCGAGCTCCTCGACGAAGGCGAAGACCTTCCGCATGAAGCGCTCACGGGAGTCCAGCACGTCTTCCCGGGAGCCCATGAAGACCATCTCCCGGATGGTGAAGTCCCAGAGCCGCTCCAGGCTGGTGGCGTATGCCGCCTCGAAGCGGAACGACTTGCCGCGAGAGGTGACCACGTGGAGCCGGCCCGCCTCCAGTGTGCGGTCGCTGTACTGGTTGAAGGTGTGGTAGCACATCGTGGGCGGCAGGCAGTAGTCGACGTTGCCGCAGGAGTCCAGCACCGCGGAGTCGATGCCGGTGACGGCCTGCCGCTCCTGGAAGGCGCGGTAGACGTCCAGGTCGTTGCGCAGCCTGGTGACGAACATCAGGTGCTGCGGGAAGGCCTTGAAGTAGCCCGCCGTCTCCAGCGCCTTCGTTCTGATCAGAGTCGGGTAACGGTACTCCCGGACTTCGTGGTCCTCGGCCAGCAGGTCACAGACGGCCCGGTCGAAGTAGGTGAAGAGAGAGAGCAGCGGCTCGCCGACGGCGACCTGACCCTCACCGACCTCCGTCACCGCGCCGGTCTCGGAGAGGAGTTCGAAGACGTCCTGGTGCGGGGTGCGCTGGTGCGGCGAGGTCCAGACGGCCTTGGCCGGCGTCACCCACTGCCTCCGGACGTCGTTGTCCACCATGGAGTTGACCTTCTCGGTCAGGGCGTCGTGCGGGAGCGGTTGCCCGGAGCGGAGTGTCACGGAGCGCACCTCGTCGCCCTCCACGGGCACCACGAAGCCGGTGATCTCGGGCGACACGAAGAAGAGTCGGCGCTCGATCTCGGCGGCCAGCGCTCCGGGGATCGGGCTGCGAAGGTCGATCCGGGTGAGGACCTCGTCGGGGTGCGTCATCGTGGTTCTTTCCTCGCCGATGGGAGAACGGTCGGACGGGCCGGCGCGCCCGCGGGTGGGGCGCGCCCCGCCCCACGGGGGGCAAAGGCCCCCGTGCCCGCCGCGCCGGGTCCACACGGGCGAGAACCCAGAACGCAGG
>NZ_JBSHBN010000092.1:0-4162 GCF_053612025.1 Kitasatospora sp. NPDC054768 | reverse complement strand
CCGCTGCACACTGCCGGGGGGGCCCCCCCGGGGCGCGGGCGGGGGGCGGGCGGGGCCGGGCGGGGCCGGGGCGGGGGGGGGGGGCCGCCGCGCGTCCGCAGGTGGGACTAGGCCGCCGTAGCCGTCCGCGACGTGACCAGGCGGACGAGACCGTCGACCGTGCGGAAGTTGTCGAAGTCCATGTCCGCCGGGCCGAGGGTCAGGGCGAATTCCTTCTCCACGAAGAGCGCGAGCTGCATCGCGAAGAGAGAGTTGACGTAGCCGAGGGCGAAGAAGTCGTCGTTGTCGGCGAGCGGCTGGCCGGCCAGGTGCGGGGCGAGGAACTCGCGGACCCGGGCGCGCACGTCGTTGTTCGTCATATCAGGTTTCTCCTTGGGTAGTTCGAGGATCAGTAGGTGTAGAAGCCCTGGCCGGTCTTGCGGCCCAGGAGTCGTGCGTCGACCATCTTCTGGAGCAGGGGGGCAGGGCGGTACTTACTGTCCTTGTAGCTCTCGTACATGACCGTGATCGAGTTCAGGATCGTGTCGAGGCCGATCAGGTCGCCGGTCTCCAGGGGCCCCATCTTGTGGCCGAAGCAGCCGCGGAACATCTTGTCGACGTCCTCGGCCGAGGCGATCTGGTCCTGGACGCAGAAGATGGCCTCGTTGATGGTCACCATGAGGACCCGGTTGGTGATGAAGCCGGGGGCGTCCTGGACGACGATGCCCTCCTTGCCCATGTCCGACAGCAGCCCGAGCGCGGTGTTCAGCGTCTCCTCGCTGGTGAAGTGGCCGTTGACAACCTCGACGGTTTCCATCATCGGGACGGGGTTCATGAAGTGCAGCCCGAGGATCTCGGCCGGTCGCCCGGTGACCGAGCCCACCCGGGTGATCGGCACGGCCGAGGTGTTCACGCCGAAGATCACTCCGGGGCGGCAGATGGTGTCGATCTGCTCGTACACCGTGCGCTTGATGTCCCAGTCCTCGGTGACGTTCTCGACCACGAAGTCGGCGTCGGCCAGCGAGGTGAGCTCGGTGCGGGTGGTGATCCGGGCGAGGACGGTCTTGGCGTCCTCCTTCAGCGGCTTGCCGAGCAGCATCGGCTGGACCAGCAGGTCACGGCCGATCTGGGCCACCGCGCTGTCGAGCTGAGCCAGTGAGATGTCCACGAGGATCACCTCGAACCCGGACTCCGCGAAGGACTGGGCGACGCCGCGGCCGATCGTGCCGGCGCCGATCACGCCTACGGTTCGGATGCTCACGGGGGTACCACCTTTGCGGGATAGAAGGGGGGAGTGGGGGTGCCTGGTCAGGCCTGGGCGTCCCTGGTGTCCAGGTGGTCGGCGAGATCCGCGATCGTGACGTAGCGGAACAGGTCGACCATGGAGACCCGGATGTCCATGATCTTCTGGATGCTCTGGGCGATCCGGAGTGCGGCCAGCGAGTCCACCCCGAGCGCGAACGAGGTGTCATGCACGTTGAGCTCGGTGAGATCGAGCTCGCGGGCCCAGATCCGGGCGAGCGCGCGCTCGGTGTCGCTGAACTCGCCGCTCTCCTTGCCGAAGAGCTTTGGCTCGCCGTCGGACGGCGTGCCGTCCGACGGCGCGGCGGATTCGCCGGCACTGCCGCGGGCCGCGGCGATGGCCTGCTGGATCGGGACGGCCAGCACCAGCGGCGCGCGACGCAGCAGCTCCGCGAGCTCGCTGGACCCGCCCAGCTTGCGGTAGTTGACCTCGCCGACGATCACCGGGGTGCAGGCCGAGGCAAGGATCTCCTCGAAGCTGCTGAGAGCGTCCTCGACCGATACCGACCGGAAGAAGCCCTGGTCCTGCTGGACTCCGTGGTCGAAGGCCATGCCGGTTTCCAGCCAGTCACTCCAGTCGACCGTCACCGTCCACCGGCCGCGCGCGGAGCGCTGCTCGGCGAACTGGTCCAAGTAGCTGTTGGCGGCAGTGTAGTCGCCTTGCCCGGCCGCGCCGAAGATCGCCACCGTGGAACCGAAGTTGACCATGCAATCCGGCGGATCGTCCTGGGTGACGAGGTCCAGCACGGTGGCGCCGAGCACTTTGGGGTTCAGAGTACGACGGAAGGTCTCCGCGTCTTTGCGGAAGAGGAAGCCGTCCCCGGCGACACCGGCCGCGTGGACGACGCAGCCGATCGCGCCGAGATCGGCGCGGATCTTCGCGACGACTCCCTCCATGACCGTCAGGTCGGTGACGTCACCGGAGTAGCTGCGAACTTCGGCGCCGTTCCGCTCCAGTTCACGCAGTGCCTCGATCTGCCCGCGCACCTTGGCGTCGGTGACCTCGTCCCACCGCTCGCGCGGCGGCAGTTCGGTGCGGTTGACCAGGGCTAGCAGCGCACCCGGCCCCGAGCGGCTCAGATGGCGGGCGACCGCGAGTCCGAGTCCGCCCAGACCGCCGGTGATGAGGTACACCCCGCCCGGGCGGACCGGCGCGGACCTCGGCTGCTCCCGCAGGTGCACCGGTGCGAGCTCCGCGACGTACCGGTGCCCGTCGCGCAGCGCGACGGTGGCGGGTGTCCGGGCTCCGAGCAGTTCGGCACAGACGGCCTGGGCGCCGGTGTCGCCGGCGATGTCGAGGCAGAACACGTCGGTGTTCCTGTACTCCTGTCCGATCACTTTCGCCAGGCCGAAGAGCGTCGCGTGGACCGGGGCCGTCTCCGGCTCGGTGCCGGTCACCCGCGCCACCGAGGGGGCGACCACGCTGAACCCGGCCGGGGCCACGCCGCGCTCGGAGAGGCTGCGGGCCAAGTGGAACAGGCTGTGGACGCCGTGGCCGAGCCTGGCCTCCAGGAGCGACAGATCCTGCTGGACGCCGCCGTCGGCAGGGGCCGCGACGTGCACGACCTCGTCCGGGAGCTCCGCACCGAGTGCGTCCAGCAGTCGACCGAAACCCTCCGGGGTGGGCGGCACTTCGTACCGGTCCGGAACTGTCTGCTGCCACCGGTCTGCGAGTACCGCCTCGGCGACGCTGACGCCGCGCGCACGCAGTGCGGCACTCAGCTCGGCGCTGATGCTGCCCTGCTCGCCGATCACCAGGACCCGGGCGGGCGGGGCCTGGCGCTCCTCGGGTGCCGGTGCCGGGACCCATCGGAGGGTGTGATGACGGGTGTGCGGGCGCAGCTGGGCGACTGTGCGCTTGGCGTCGGCGACGCGCTTCACGGTGAAGCCGCGGATCTCGGCAGCGGTGGCCCCCGACTCGTCACAGATCACCACGTCGACCTTGCGGAACTCGGCGTTGTTCACATAGCCCGGATGCGGTTGGACGAAGCTCAGGCCGCGAGCGGGTAGCGGGCCGTGCAGGAGCAGCGAGTCGTAGCCGACCGGGAGGAAGAAGTCCCTTTCGCCGAGGGCGAGTCGACGGTCATCGGGAGTCTCCAGGACGGCGAAGCCACTGAAGCCGGTGGCCTGATCGAGCAGGGTCGGGTGCAGGAGGTGGTCCTGGCACTCGGCCCGGTACTGCTCGGGCAGGTCGAGTATGCCGAGGGCGGCCCGGATGCCGAGGTGCACGGTCGGGAGGCTGCTCCGCCAGCGATCGCCGAACTCCATCACCTTGTGCTCGGTCTGCCGCCGGGCGATGTCCACGCTCTCCAGTGAGCAGAGCTCACGCAGAGCTGCCAGATCCTGCGGCGGCGCGGGTGCGGTGTGCGGCTTGACACTCACCATGCCCTGGACGTGCACCGTCCAGTGGTCGCTCGCCGGGTCGTGACTGGCGACGGTGAACTCGGCCTGCAGGTCGTCGATTTCCCGGACGGTCGTGTGTGCGGTCCGTGGGGCTCCTTCCTGCACCAGCAACGGGACGAGGAAGGTGACGTCGCAGAGCTCGGTGACCGGCCGGCCGAAGTGCAGGGAGACGGCGGCGCGGGCCATCTCCAGGTAGGTGGTTCCGGGGACGATCGCCTCTCCGAGCAGCTTGTGTTCGGAGAGTACCCAGTGCAGCTCCAGCGAGAACTCGGTGAGGAAGACGGACTGGCCCATCGACCGGAGCAGGACCTGGTCCAGCAACGGGTGCGGGCCGGGCGTGCGCTGGACCGCCGCCTGCGGGATCTGGGGTTCGAGCCAGTAGTGCTTGTGTTGGAAGGGGTAGGTGGGGAGGGGGATGCGGCGGCGTTGTTGGTGGGTGTGGTAGGTGGTCCAGTCGGGTGTGGTGCCGGTGAGCCAG
>NZ_JBSHBN010000091.1:0-38356 GCF_053612025.1 Kitasatospora sp. NPDC054768 | reverse complement strand
GACGGCCGTGCGGGCCGTCCGCGCTCGGGTGCCCGAACCCTCACACGGCGTCATGGCCGGGTCAATGGCTGGTGCGCGTGAGGCGCCGGGTTGGCGAATTCCGTCAAGCCCGCAGGTCCGGCTTTGCGTCAAGCTGGGCTTTCCTTCACGTGGTTGAGACCACGTCAGGGTGACGGACAGCGACCGGACGGGCGGTGGCGGGCCCGACCGTCAGGGCCTGGCGGGTGCCGGGTCCTGGACGCGCCCCTGCAGGGCCTTGGACAGTTCGGCGACGCAGGACGCGAGTTGTCCGGTCGTCAGCTGCCCCGGGTCGCCGCCGCACCCGGCCGCCGGTGCGGCCGGTGTCGGGGCCGCTGTCGGGGCCGGGGCCGGGGCCGGGGCCGGGCGTCCGCCGGGCGCGGTGATGTCGCCGCTCAGCGACACCAGGTTGGGGGTCACCGTGGCGTCGCCCGACAGGTCGATGTAGTCCTGGGTCTGCCCGTTGAAGTCCACGAAGCCGCGCCACATGTCCCGGCCGAACGGGACGATCTCCTGCAGCGCGCCGCCCTGCCCGGCGCTGATGGTGATCGAGGTCTGCTGCGCCATGTACGACACCATCCGGCTGGCCAGCACGTCCAGGTTCACCGACGGGCTGTCGTCGCCGCGCACGTACACGTGCAGGTCGTTGAGGCCGCCGCCGACCCGGTCGGCCTGCAGGACGGCGAAGGCCACCACCAGCTGCGAGGAGCTCTCCCGCGGCACCAGCGGCGTCACGTAGTACAGGTGGCCGTCCGCCCTGGAGCGCAGCAGGAACTCGCCCGGGTTGACGGCGTTGGTCGACGCCGAGGTGTGCGCGTAGCCGAAGCCGCGGTCGTCCTTCGCGCCGCGGCCGCCGAGCCACTGGATCTCGTGGATCTGCGAGCGGACCACCGAGGCCGGGTAGACGGCCCCCGGCAGTTCGCCCGGGGCCACGTCCGCCCGGTACGTCACGCTCGGGCGGCCGTCGGGCGAGCCGCGCAGCACCAGCACCCCGGCGGGTTCCAGGACGGTGCGCTGGCGCCAGCCGGTCTGCCGGGCCACCGAGATCACCACCACCGGCTGGGCGGTGCGGGGGTCGGTGCCGTCGCAGTAGCCCCAGATGTCCTGGTCGCTGTGGACGAGGTCCGGGAAGCGCTCGGCGAGCAGGTTGCGCAGGCTGACGGCCCCGGTGCCGGCGAAGGCCCGGCCGAAGGCGTGCTCGCCGCGGAAGGCGCAGGTGGTGACGGAGTTGGAGCGGCCGTCCCAGACGGCGACGCCCTCCATCGGCTGCTCGCCGGAGCCGTCCAGGACGGCCGTCCACACGCCGCCGCCCGGCGAGGCGTCGGGCAGGTAGTGCAGGCTGTGGCCCATCAGGTGGACCCCGGAGGTCAGGCCGGCACTGTCGGTGAGCGCCTTGGTGGCCGCCGCGTAGGAGGCGGTGCGGGCCTCGAAGTCGAAGTCCGGCATCGGCGCGGTCTTCACGCAGGCCGGCACGTCCGCGGTGCCGACCAGGTCGCAGCGGGTGCCGTCGCCGGCGCGGGTGTGCTCGGTCACCGGCAGGACCGAGCGCGGTGTGCCGGCCCCGCCGGCGGGGACGTCGAGCACGGTGGCCGCCGCGTAGAAGCGGCCCGCGTCCTTGTCGTCGTCCCACAGTCCGGTGCCCGTGCGCACCAGCGAGCCGGCCACCGCCAGCAGCACCGCCGCCAGTGCCAGGCGCACCCGCCACCCGCCGTAGCCGGCCCCGGACTCCTGCGCGACGTACGCGACCACGCCCACCGTGCCGCACAGCCCGATCGCGACCCAGAGCCAGAACAGCGGCGCCGCGTCCAGCACGCCGCCGTGCGGGAGGAACTCCCGCTCGATCAGCAGCACGTAGCTCTGGTCCTGCTGCCCGAACCCGCCGAACACGGTGTGCTTGACCAGCCGTACCAGCAGCGCGACCAGCGGCATCCACAGCCACCAGACGGCCAGCGCCGTCAGCCCGCGCCGCACCACGCCCCGCCGGACATCACTCTTCGTCACACGCCACCCCTGTCCCCGCCCGGCCGCCCGCTGCCCGCGCGCCGGTCCGCGACCTGACGGCGGGCGTCCGATGGTACGCGCCGCACCGCCCCGGCCGCCGGGATATCGCACGGCCAACCATGCTCCCGCCCAAGGGGTTTGCCGTCCGGCGGCCTTTCCCGGGCCGGGCTCCCGGCGGCCCGGGCGCCGCCTGCGGGGTCCGGGTTCCCGCGCCGGGGCCGGGGCGGGCACCGGCGGGCCGCCGGGTCCGGCGGCCGCCACCGGGCCCGCCGGTAGCGGACCGTGACGGGACGGGAACCCTCAGCACTTGACAGTCTCTTGCCCTGAGGCGCGTACTGGAACAAGGACAAACAGCAGACAGGGCCCTGTGCTCCAGGATTCCGTTCGATCTCCGCGGCCGGTGCGAAGCGGCGACAGGGCGTCGGGATGCTCCGCACCCCCGCGTCGTGCCCGGCCCGGTGCCGTCGACGGGCCCTTTTCGTGTGCCGCTACCGCGCCCGCATCGCCGCTCTGCCGCGCGTCCTTCACGCGAGCCCCGGCATCCGCCCTTCCGACGGACTGCCGCCCTGCGGCTCGTCGACGGAAAGGCGGGCACCATGGTGCTCGATTCGACAACTCTGCACGTGAGCATCGAGGACCCGGTTCTCGACCGGATGAACTTCCTGAACGAGATCACGTCCAGTTACCCGGACGCGGTGTCCTTCGCGCCGGGGCGGCCCTATGACGGCTTCTTCGAGGTCGAGGAGATCCACGCCCACCTGCGCCGGTACGCGACGTACCTGGAGAGCCGGGGCGCGGGGCCGGCCGAAGTGCGCGACGGCTTCTACCAGTACGGGCCGGCCGCGGGGCGGATCCGCGAGCTGATCGCGTACTGGCTGCGGCAGGACGAGGGGCTGGAGGTCGCGCCCGAGGCGATCGTGGTGACGGTCGGTGCGCAGGAGGCGATGTTCCTGGTGCTGCGCGCGCTGTTCGCGACGCCCGAGGACGTCCTACTGCTGGTGACCCCCTGTTATGTCGGGATCATCGGGGCCGCGCGGCTGCTGGACATCCCGGTGGTCGCGGTGCCGGAGCGTGACGGGCGGCTGGTGGTGGCCGACGTGGACGGGGCGGTGCGGGCACAGCGTGCGGCGGGCCGGCGGCCACGGGCGGTGTACGTGGTGCCGGACCACGCCAATCCGACCGGGTCCACGCTGGACCTGGCGACGCGGACCGCGCTGCTGGAGCTGGCCGAGCGCCACGGGCTGCTCGTCCTGGAGGACAGTCCCTACCGGCTGAGCGGCCCGGGGCCGCGGCAGCCGATGCTCAAGGCGCTCGACCGGTCGAGGAGCGTCGTCCAGCTCGGCAGCTTCTCCAAGACGCTGTTCCCCGGCGCGCGGATCGGCTACGTCGTGGCCGACCAGGAGGTGCGGGGCGGGCGCGGCGGGGTGCGGCTGCTCGCGCGGGACCTGGCGAGGGTGAAGAGCATGGTCACGGTGAACACGTCCTCGCTCAGCCAGGCGGCCGCGGCGGGTGCGCTGCTGGGTGCGGACGGCCGGCTCTCCGTGCTGAACGCCAGGGCCGCCGAGCACTACCGCCGCAGCATGGCCGCGACGCTGGCGCAGTTGGAGCGGTGGCTGCCCGAGGGGCGGCGCCGGGAGCTGGGGGTGGGGTGGAACCGTCCCGAGGGCGGGTTCTTCCTCACGCTGCGCACCGGTTTCCGGACCGGCGCCGCGGCCCTGGAGCGTTCGGCCCGGGACTTCGGTGTGATCTGGACGCCGATGGAGTTCTTCCATCCGTACGGCGGGGGCGAGCAGGACATCCGGCTCTCGATCAGTTATCTGACGCCCGGGCAGGTGACCGAGGGCGTCGAGCGGCTCGCGCGGTTCGTGGAGGCGCTCAGCGGCGAGCGGCGCCCGGAGGGGACGCACAGAGCCAGGACACACAGAGCCAGGACGTACAGAGCCGCGGCGCACGGCGGCGACGTGCCCGGCACCGGAACGGAGAGTGACGCATCATGACCGCGGCCCTGGAGCGAGCAATGGTCGCCACGGCCCCGCGCATCCTGAGCGTGGGCACCGCCGTGCCGCCCGAGCACTATTCCCAGGAGGAGCTGCTCGACCTGTTCGGGATCACCGACCGCAAGGTGCGCTCGGTCTTCCTGCTGGGCTCCATCCGGCAGCGTTCGCTGGTGCTGCCCCCGGCGGCGCCCGACGGCTCGCGGGTGCGCGAGAGCCAGGGCGACCTGCTGGACAAGCACAAGGCGTGGGCCGTGAGCATGGGGTCGGACGCGATGTCGGTGTGCCTCAAGCGGATCGGGGCCGACCTGTCCGAGGTGGGCTACCTGTGCTGCGTGACGTCGACCGGCTTCCTCACTCCGGGTCTGAGCGCGCTGCTGATCCGCGAGCTGGGCATGGACTGGCACACGGCGCGGGCCGACATCGTCGGCATGGGCTGCAACGCGGGGCTCAACGCGCTGGCCGTGGTGGGTAACTGGGCCGCGGCCAATCCGGGCCGGCTGGCCGTGATGGTCTGCTCGGAGGCCTGCTCGGCCGCGTACACGATGGACTCCACGATGCGTACGGCCGTGGTCAACAGCCTCTTCGGCGACGGCGCGGCGGCGGTGGCGGTGATGGCCGACCCGCGGGGCGGCGAGGGGGCCGAGGAGGAGGGGTCCGGCCCGCGCCCGGAGGGCCCGCGGATCCTGCGGACGGCGAGCGTCACGATCGTCGACGCCATCGACGCGATGCGCTACGACTGGGACCGCGACCAGGACCGCTTCAGTTTCTTCCTGGATCCGCAGATCCCCTACCTGGTGGGCGCGCACGTGGAGGGCGTCGTCGACCGGCTGCTGGCCGGCACGTCGCTGCGCCGCGACGACGTGGCGCACTGGCTGGTGCACTCGGGCGGCAAGAAGGTCATCGACGCGGTCGCCGTCAACCTCGGGCTGACCCGCCACGACCTGCGCCACACCATCACCGTGCTGCGCGACTTCGGCAACGTCTCCAGCGGCTCGTTCCTCTTCTCCTACGACCGGCTCCTGCAGGAGGGCGTGGTCCGCGACGGCGACTACGGCGTGCTCATGACCATGGGGCCGGGTTCGACGATCGAATCCGCGCTCATCCAGTGGTGAACCGACGCGAGGGAGACCGCGATGCCCGTCAACGCCCTGCCCGAAGGCCCCGTGCTGCACGTGGACGGCGGCCGGGAGATCTCGGCCGAACTGACCGAGGCCGTCGGCGCGCTGTGCGACGAGGCGGAGTCCGCCGGAGCCGACTTCGCGACCCTGTACCTCTCCGGCTCCCCGACGGGCGAGGCGGTGGCGAAGCCGGCCGACGTGGCCACCGTGACGAAGTGGGAGCGGGCCGTACGGCGCTTCGAACGGCTGCGGCTGCCCACACTGGCGGCGGCGGGCGGGGAGTGCGGCGGCGCGGCACTGGACCTGCTGCTCGCCACCGACGTGCGGGTGGCGGCACCCGACCTGCGGCTGCAGGTGGCCTTCCACGGGCAGGCCGTGTGGCCCGGCATGGCCGGCTTCCGGCTGGTCCAGCAGCTCGGGCCGGCCCCGGCGCGCCGCACGGTGCTCTTCGGGATGCCGATCACCGCCCGTGAGGCCCTGGAGCACTGCCTGGTGGACCGGGTGAGCACGGACCCCGGGCGCACCCTGGCGGCGGCGGCCCGGCTGCTGCGCCGGCTGTCCGGCCCCGAACTCGCGATCCGCCGCCAACTGGCCTTCGACGCCCAGTGGATGAGCTTCGAGGACGCGCTCGGCCCGCACCTGGCCGCCTGCGACCGCTCGCTGCGGCGCGCCCGGGCGGCGGACGGGGTGACGGCGTGAGCACCCCGAACGGGCGGGCACCCGCCGCCGTACGGGAGCGCGCCGCGGACGGCTTCGACCGGGCGGCCCGGCAGCTGCCGCCGTTCCCCGAGCCCGGGCCGCGCACCGGCGGCCCGCCCGCCGGCACCGAGCGGGCGCTGGAGGACGGCCGCGCGCGGCGCACCGCCTTCCTGGACCTGCACGCCGAGGCGCTGTACGACCGGCTCACCGAGGGCCGCACGCTGCGCCCACGGCTGGAGGCCCTGGTGGAGGGCGCCGCGTTCGCCGTGCCCCACCTGGTGCCCACGCCCGCGCAGCTGCGGGCGGAACGGGCCCTGCCGGTCGCACGGCGCCTGGGCTACGAGATCGACCTGGGCGTCCTCCTGCGCGGGCTGCTGCGCTGCCCGGCCGCCGGCCACCACCTGATGGACTCCATGCTGCGGCCCACCGGGCGCGCGCTGGCCCTGCTCGGGGAGTTCCGGGCCACCGGGGTGGTGCGGATGGAGAGCACCCGGCTGGAGCGGCGCGCGGGGGTGGCCCGGATCACCATGTGCGCCGGGGACCGCCTCAACGCCGAGGACGAGCAGCAGGTCGACGACATGGAGACCGCGGTCGACCTCGCGCTGCTGGACGGGCAGTGCGAGATCGGGCTCGTCCGGGGCGGCGAGATGACGCACCCGCGCTACGCGGGCCGCCGGGTGTTCAGCGCCGGGATCAACCTCAAGCGCCTGCACGCGGGCGAGATCACGCTGGTCGGCTTCCTGCTGCGCCGCGAGCTCGGCTACCTCAGGAAGCTGCTGCTCGGGCTGCGCACGGACGAGGCGTCCTGGCGCTACCCGCTCACCGACATGCCGTGGGTGGCCGCGGTGGACGGCTTCGCGATCGGCGGCGGCATGCAGCTGCTGCTCGCGGTGGACCACGTCCTGGCGTCCTCCGACGCCTATCTGAGCCTGCCGGCCGCGCAGGAGGGGATCGTCCCGGGCGCGGCGGACTTCCGCCTGCCCGCGGTGACCGGCCCCCGGCTGGCCCGGCAGATCATCCTCGGCGGGCGGCGGGTGCGCGCGAGCGATCCGGAGGCCCGCACGCTCGTCGACCGGGTCGTCGACCCGGCGGAGCTCGACGGGGCCGTCGAGCACGCCGTGCAACTGCTGCGCGACCCGGCCGTCACCGCCAACCGCCGCATGGTGAACCTCGCCCTGGAACCGGCGGACGGCTTCCGCGCGTACATGGCGGAGTTCGCCGTCCAGCAGGCGCTGCGCGTCCACGCGGCGGACGTGCTCGGCAAGGCGGGCCGCTTCACGGCCCGGCCGCCCGGCTGAGGCCCCCCGGGCCCCTCCCCCGCCGCCCCGGCGGGCGGCCCCCGAACGATTGAGGAGACCGAGATGACCAGCCCCTTCGACGACCCGGACGCCTCCTACCTCGTCCTGGTCAACCCCCTGGGCCAGTACTCGCTGTGGCCGGCGTTCGCGCAGACACCCGCCGGGTGGCGGATCGCCCACGGCCCGGGCGCGCGCGACGAGTGCCTGGAGTACATCGACCGGGTCTGGAGCGACCAGCGGCCACCGGGCCCGGTCACGGCCACGAACGGCAAGGAGGTCGCCGCGCCATGATGGCCGGCCCGGGCCCGCTGATCACGGTACGGGCCACCGGCGGCGACGGGCCCGACCCGGCCCGGGGCCGGGTCAGGCCCGGCACCGCGCGGCGGATCCGGCCCTACCTGCGGCCCTACCGCCGGCAGATCGCCGCGCTGCTGAGCCTGACCGTGGTCGACGCCGTCATCACCGTCTCCACGCCGCTGCTGTTCAAGGTGCTCATCGACCACGGCATCGTGCCCCACGACCGGGGCGTGGTGGCGGCCGCCGCCGCCGCGGTGGCGGGCCTGGCGCTGCTGCAGGCGCTGGTGGGCTTCTTCGTCAGCCGCAGTTCGGCGCGCATCGGCGAGGGGCTCGTCTACGACCTGCGCACCGAGGTCTTCCAGCACGTGCAGCGCCAGCCGCTGGCGTTCTTCACCCGCACCCAGACCGGTTCGCTGGTGAGCCGGCTCAACACCGACGTGATGGAGGCCCAGCAGGCGGTGACCGTGCTGCTGTCCAACGTGCTCTCCAGCCTGGTGGTGCTGGGCCTGGTGCTCGTCACGATCTTCCTCCTGTCCTGGTTCGTGGGCCTGGTCGTGCTCGTCACGGTGCCGCTGTTCGTGCTGCCCGGCCGCGTCGTGGGGCGCCGGCTGCAGCGCAACCTGCGCACGTCGATGCAACTGGACGCCGAACTCGGCTCGTTCCTGCAGGAGCGCTTCAACGTGGCCGGCGCGCTGCTGGTCAAGCTCTACGGCCGGCCGAAGGGCGAGGCCCGGCGGTTCGCCGGCACCGCGGCGCGGGTGCGGGACGTCGGCGTGGTCACCTCCGTCTACTCGCGGATGCTGCTGGTGACGGTGACGCTGCTGGCCTCGCTCGCCACCGCGGTGGTCTACGGCGTCGGCGGCGAACTGGTGATCGACGGGGCCATCCAGATCGGCTCGCTGGTGGCCCTGGCCACCCTGCTGGCGCGGCTCTTCGGCCCGATCAACCAGCTCTCCAACCTGCAGTCGAACTACCTCACCGCCCTCGTCTCCTTCGACCGGCTGTTCGAGGTGCTGGATCTCAAGCCGCTGATCGCGGAACGGCCCGACCCGGTCGTGCTGCCCGCCGCGGCCCGGGTCCCGGCCCCGGAGGTCGAGTTCGAGGACGTCTCCTTCCGCTACCCCTCCGCGAAGGACGTCTCGCTCCCCTCGCTGGAGACGCTGTCGCTGCCGGCCCCGGAACGCTCCGGCAACGCCGCGGCGCTGCGCGGGGTGAGCTTCCGCGCCCCGGCGGGCCGGCTGACCGCGCTCGTCGGGCCCTCCGGCGCCGGCAAGACCACGATCAGCCAGCTGGTCGCGCGGCTCTACGAACCCACCGCGGGCACCGTGCGGATCGGCGGCCACGACGTGCGCGACCTGTCCCTGGCCTCGCTGCACGACACCGTCGGCATGGTGACCCAGGACGCGCACATGTTCCACGACACCATCCGCGCCAACCTGCTCTACGCCGAGCCGGACGCCACCGAGACGCAGCTCGTCGAGGCCTGCCGGGCCGCGCAGGTCTGGGACCTGGTCTCCGCGCTGCCCGACGGGCTCGACACCGTCGTGGGCGACCGCGGCTACCGCTTCTCCGGCGGCGAGAAGCAGCGCCTGTCGATCGCCCGGCTGCTGCTCAAGAAACCGACCGTGGTCGTGCTCGACGAGGCCACCGCCCACCTGGACTCCGAGTCCGAGGCGGCCCTGCAGAAAGCGCTGTGGACCGCCCTGGCCGGCCGCACCGCCCTGGTGATCGCCCACCGCCTGTCCACCGTCCGCGAGGCCGACCAGATCCTCGTGGTCCAGGACGGGCGCGTGGTCGAACGCGGCCGGCACACCGACCTCGTCGACGCCGACGGCCTGTACGCGGAGCTCTACCGCACCCAGTTCGCCGAACCGCCCGCGCCGCGCCCGGAAGCCGAGCAGCACTCGGCGAACGGCTACGGCGACCTGCCCCCGCTGCCGCGCGGCGGAGGGCCCCTGCGCCGGCTGCCGCCGCCCCAGACGGCGCCCGAGCCCGGCCGACCCGAACGGAGAGCACGATGAGCCAGTTGACGGTCGAGGACGTGTGGCCGCTTTCCCCGCTGCAGGAGGGACTGCTGTTCCACGCCTCGTACGACCAGGACGCGCCCCGGGACGTGTACGTGGGGCAGCGGATCCTCAACCTCGACGGGGACCTGCGCCCCGAGGTGCTGGAGGCGTCCTGGCAGGCGGTGCTGGACCGGCACGCGAGCCTGCGCGCCGCCTTCCGCTCGCGCGCGTCCGGCGACACCGTCCAGGTGATCGCCAGGGGCGTGCGGATCCCCTGGACGTACGCCGACCTCGGCGGGCTGGGCGAGGAGGAGGCCGCGCGGGAGGCCGCGCGCCTGGCCGCGGTCGACGCGCGGCGCTTCGACCTCGGCGTGCCGCCGCTGCTGCGGGTGCTGCTGCTGCGCGCCGGCCCCGGCCGGCACCGGATGGTGGTGACGATGCACCACATCCTGATGGACGGCTGGTCGCTGCCGATCCTGTTCGGCGAACTGTGGGAGGTCTACGGCAACGGCGGCGACGCCTCGGTGCTCCCCAAGGTGCCGCAGTACCGCGACTACCTCGCCTGGCTGGTGCGCCGGGACACCGACGCCTCGCGCGCGGCCTGGCGCGCGATGCTGGCCGGGACGGAGGAGCCCACCCTGGTGGGCCCGGCCGACCGCGGCGGCGCGCCGGTGATGCTGCGGCACGTGGTCGAGCGGCTCGGCGACGACCTCGCCGAGCGGCTGCGGGAGACGGCGCGCTCCGCCGGGGTCACCTTCAACCGGGTCTTCCAGGTCGCCTGGGCGCTGCTGGTGGGCAAGCTGTCCGGCCGGCTGGACACCGTCTTCGGCGCGACCGTCTCCGGCCGGCCCGCCGAGGTGCCGCAGGCGGACCGGATGGTCGGGCTGTTCATCAACACCGTGCCGGTGCGGGTGCCGCTGGACCCGGCCCTGCCCTTCCGCCGGGCCATGGCGGCGCTGCAGGACCAGCAGACCGCCCTGCTGGACCACCAGCAGCTGAGCCTGCCGGAGATCCAGCGCGCCGGCGGTCCCGGCGCGGTCTTCGACACCCTGATGGTCTTCCAGAACTATCCGCGCGGGCCGATGGCGGCCCCCTCGGCCGGACCGGCGGCGCCCGCCGGTCCGGGCCGGGCGCCGCGGCCCGCCGACGGCTCGCCCCCGGGCGAGGGCCTGGGCGGCACGGCGCTGCGCAGCGGGGAACAGGCCGGCGGCCCGCTGGGGCCGCCGCCGGGCGACGGGCGGGAGCCTCCGGGGCCGCCTCCGGGCGACGGGCGGGAGCCGCCGGGAGGTCCGTCCGGGATCGGCCTGCGGGGCCCGGCCGGCATCCGGGTCTCGGCCGGCGGCGGCGAGGAGGCCGCCCACTACCCGCTGACCATCGTGGTCACGCCGACCGACGACATCGAGGTCCGGCTGGACTACCGGCCCGACCTGTTCGACGAGCGCACCGCCCGGGGCCTGGTCGACCGGATGCTCCTGGTGCTGCGCCAGGTCGCGGACGACCCGGACGTGCCCCTGGGCCGGCTCGACGTGCTGACCGGCGAGGAGCGGCACGAACTGGACGGCTCCGGGTACCGGACCCGCCGCGAGCTGCCCGGCGCGACGCTCGCCGAGCTCTTCGAGCAGCAGGCGCGCCGCACCCCCGGGGCCGTGGCCGTGGTGTCCGGGGACACCGAGCTGACGTACGCCGGGCTGGACCGGCGGGCGAACCGGCTGGCGCGCCGGCTGGCCGCGCTCGGCGTGCGCCCGGAGACGGTGGTGGGCGTGGTCGCCGAGCGTTCGCCCGAGCTGATCGCCGCGCTGCTGGCGGTGGTGAAGGCCGGTGCGGCGTACCTGCCGATGGACGGCCGGCACCCGGCCGCCCGGCTCGCCGCGACGGCGGCGCAGGCGGGTGCGGCCGTCGTCCTGGTCGACGGGCCGAACGCGCGGCGGGGCCTGGCCGACGCCGCGCTGTTCGAGGGCGCCGAGGTGCTCCTCCTGGAGCCGGCCCCCGCGGGCCCGGACTCCCCCGGCCCGCCCGGCCCGCCCGGCTCCCCCGCCGCGAACGGGGACGGCGCGGCCTTCCCCGCCGTGCCGGTGCGCCCGGAGAACCTCATGTACGTCGTCTACACCTCGGGTTCCACCGGCCTGCCCAAGGGCGTCGCGGTGACGTACGGCAGCGTCCTGGCGTTCTGCCTGGACGGGTGCTGGTCGGCCGAGACCCTCGAACGGGTGCTGGTGCAGGCCAACCACGCCTTCGACGCCGCCACCTACGAGATCTGGACGACGCTGCTGCACGGCGGCCGGCTGGTGCTGGTGCCGCCCGGGGACGTCGACACGGTCGAGCGCGGCCGGCTGATCGCGGACCAGAAGGTGACCAGCGTGCACGCCACGGCCGGGCACTTCCGGGTGCTCGCGGAGCAGGCCCCGCACATCTTCGCCGGGGTGCGCGAGGTGTCCACCGGCGGCGACGTGGTCTCCGCGCACGCCGTACGGACGCTGCTGCGCTCCCACCCGGGCCTGGTGGTGCGCACCACCTACGGCCCGACCGAGTCCACCGCCTTCGCCACCCAGCTGCCCTTCACCGACCCGGACGCGGTGCCCGACGCGGTGCCGCTGGGCCTGCCGATGGACAACACCAGGGCGTTCGTCCTGGACGCGTTCCTGCGGCCCGTGCCGGTCGGCATGACGGGCGAGCTCTACCTCGCCGGGGCCGGGCTGGCGCGCGGCTACCTGGGGCGCGCCTCGCTCACCGCGGAGCGCTTCGTCGCCTGCCCCTTCCCCGCCGAGGGCGAGCCCGAGGGCGCGCGGATGTACCGCACCGGCGACCTGGCGCAGTGGACCCGGGACGGGCAGCTGCTCTTCCTCGGCCGCGCCGACAAGCAGCTCAAGATCCGCGGGTTCCGCGTCGAGCCGGCCGAGATCGAGGCCGTGCTCGCCGCCCACCCGGGCGTCGCGCAGGCGCTGGTGGTCGCGGTCGAGGACGCGGACGGCCGCAAGCGGCTGGCCGGGTACGCGGTGCCGGCCGGCGGCCGGGAGGCCCCGCCCGAGCCGCGGGCTCTGGTGGAGTACCTCGCCGGGAAGCTGCCCGACTACCTGGTCCCGGCCTCGGTGACCGTGCTGGAGGCGCTGCCGGTGACGGCGAACGGCAAGGTCGACCGGGCCGCCCTGCCGCGGCCCGTCTTCGCCGGCCCGGCACAGGGGCGCGCCGCGGCCACCGACGCGGAGGAGCTGCTGTGCCGGCTCTTCGCCGAGGTGCTGAACCTGGAACGGGTGGGCGCGGAGGACTCGTTCTTCGGCCTCGGCGGCGACTCGATCACCTCGATGCTGCTGGCGGGGCGGGCCCGCAAGGCCGGGCTGGCGATCACGCCGCGCCAGGTCTTCGAGCTGCGCACGCCCGCGGAGCTCGCGCGGGTGGCCGAGCCGGTCGACGCCGAGCGGGCGGCCCGCCCCGAGGACGTCCCCTGGGGACCGGTGCCGCTGACCCCGGTGATGCACGAGATCGCGGCCCGCACGGGTTCGGCCGCGCGCGCGGGCAGCCAGTCGATGGTGCTGACCGCCCCGCCCGGTCTGACGCCCGGCCTGCTGGCCGCCGTGCTGCACACCGTCCTCGACCGGCACGACGTGCTGCGGGCGCGGCTGGAGGAGGCGGACGGGCGGCTGGTGGTCCCCGAGCCCGGCACGGCCCCGGCCGTCGCCGCGGCGGACCTGGTGACCCGGGTGGAGGCGGCGGGCCTGGACGGGGCGCGGCTGGACGCGCTGCTCGACGAGCAGGCCGCGGCCGCCGAGGCCGCGCTCGCGCCGCGGGACGGCGTGATGCTGCGGGCCGTGCTCGTCGAGCGCGGCGCCGCGCAGGGCGCCCTGGTACTGCTGACGGCCCACCACCTGGTGATCGACGGGGTCTCCTGGCGGGTGCTGATGCCCGATCTGGCGCTCGCCCACACGGCCCTGGCCGCCGGGGGCGCGGACGCGGCGCGGGCGGCCGTCGCCCCCGAGCCGACCTCGTTCCGCCGCTGGGCGGGCGCCCTGGCGGAGCGGGCCAGGGCGCAGCGGACGGTGGACGAGCTGCCGGCCTGGCGGCGGGTGCTCGACCGGGTCGAGCCGCCGATCGCCGGGCGTGCGCCGGACCCGCGGACCGACACCGTGGGGGGCGGGGTGTCCCGCGCCGAGCTGACCGTTCCGGCGCCGATGGCGGGAGCGCTGCTGGCGGCCCTGCCCGCGGCCTACCACGCGGGGGTCGACGACGTGCTGCTGTCCGGGCTGACGGCGGCGCTCGACGAGTGGCTGCGGGCGCGCGGCGGGCGGTCCCCGGAGGGCTTCCTGATCGACCGGGAGGCGCACGGCCGGGTGCCGCTGGCCGAGGACATGGACCTGACGCGCACGGTCGGCTGGTTCACCGCCGTCCATCCGGTGTGGCTGGAGCCCGGTCCGGTCGACACGGCCGAGGTCCGGGCGGGCGGGGCGGACGCGGCGCGGCTGATCAAGCGGGTCAAGGAGCAGCTGCGGCAGGTGCCGGGCGACGGTCTGGGGTACGGGCTGCTGCGGTACGTGAACCCGGCCACGCGGGCGGTGCTGGAGCCGCTGGCGCAGCCGCAGATCGGGTTCAACTACCTGGGCCGGTTCGGCGGGGCCGGCGGGGAGGCGGACGTCCCCGGTGCCGACGGGGTGCCGGCCGGGGCGCCGGCCGGGGTGTCCGCGCGGGCGTGGACGCCGGCGGGTGAGCGCCCGGTGCCCGACGGCGGCGTGGACCCGTCGACACCGCTGCGGCACGTGCTGGAGATCAACGGTTCGGCGCGGGACCTGCCCGAGGGGCCCGAGCTGGGCTTCGTCCTGGAGTCGCCGGGCGGGCTGCTCACCGGGGCGGAGCTGGGCGATCTCGCCGGGCGCTGGCGGGCGGTGCTGGAGGGCCTGGTGCGGCACGCCGCCGAGGGGTCCGGGGGCCACACCCCGTCGGACTTCTCGCTGATCTCGCTGGGGCAGGAGGACATCGACGAGTTCGAGTCGGCCTTCGGCGGTGCGGGCGAAGGCCGGGACGAGGGCAGGGGCGAGGGCCGGGGCGAGGGCGAGGGCCGGGGCTGAGCGGGTCGCGCCGTCGGCGCGGGCGTCGGAGCGGCCCCGGAGGGGGCCGGTTCAGCGCCCGCGCCACACGGGTGCGCGTTTCTCGGCGAAGGCGCGCGGTCCCTCCCGGGCGTCCTCGCTGGCCCGGCGGACCTGCTCCCAGTGGTAGCGGGTGGTGAAGGCCTGCTCCAGCGGCAGGTCGACCGAGCGCAGCACGGCCTCCTTCAGGGCGCGTTGGGACAGGGGGGCGCAGCGCAGCAGGTCGGCCGTCCACCGCTCGACGCAGGCGTCCAGCTGGTCGTCCGGGACGACCTCGTTGACCAGTCCGAGGGCCAGTGCCTCGTGGGCCGACATCCGGCGCCCGGTCAGCAGGTAGCCCATCGCGGCCTTGAGCGGGATCTGCCGGGCCAGCCGGAAGGCCCCGCCCGCGCCGGGGATCAGGCCGAGGGCGGCTTCGGGCAGGGCGAAGACGGCGCTCTGTGCGGCGATCACCAGGTCGCAGGCGAGGACGAGTTCGAAGCCGCCGCCGAGGGCGTGGCCGCGGACCCGGGCCAGGACGGGTTTGGACAGCGTGAAGCGGTCGGTCAGGCGGGGCGAGCCCGGCTGGCCCCGGGAGCCGAAGCTCGTCGGCGGGTGTCCCTCGCGGTCGAGCCGGGCCCGTTCCTTGAGGTCCTGTCCGACGGAGAAGGCGCGCTCGCCCGCGCCGGTCAGCACGACCAGCCGCACCTCGTCGTCGCGTTCGACCTCGTCCCAGACCGCGCCGAGTTCGGCGTGCATCCGCTGGTCCATCGCGTTGAGGACGTGGGGCCGGTTCAGGGTGACGCGTGCGACGTGGCCGGCCCGCTCGTAGAGCACGGGCCGGTCCGTCGCGGGCCGCGGTGTCGCGGGCCGCGGTGCTGCGGGTTCCTGTGCCGCGGGTGGCGGCGTCGCGGGGTCCACGCGGGCAGGCTACCGGTGGGGGCGGGCCGTCGGGCGCAGGCCGTGCCGCGGCGCCGCGGCCCGGTCAGCCGTCGCTGCCGATCGAGCAGTTGGGGTCGGGGGCGTGGCCGAGGGGCCAGGCGAGGGTGTCCAGGACGGCGTTCCTGGTGGCCGGGTCGAGGTGGACGACGGGCACGGCCTTGTTGTACGGGTTGCCGTACTGGTCGAGGCAGATCCAGCCGCTGGCGCCGTCGACCCGGTTGTCGCCGTGCAGCCGTCGCCAGCTCTGGACGACGTCGTCCGTCGAGGGCGTCCTCACGTTCCCCACCGTCTGGTTGCGGATGCCCGCAATGGCGGTGGAGACCGAGTCGTAGGTGATGATCACGCGGCCGTCGCGCAGGTCGGCGGGGCCGATCGCGTCGGGTGCCTTGGTGTCGGGCTCGCCCAGCAGGTCGGCCAGCTCCTTCGAGGCGGCCTTGGAGCCGCCGGGGCCCTCGGTGCTCTTCTCCCCGAAGGTGTCGGGGTGGGCGAGGGCGGTGTAGCGCACGGTGATGCCGGCGCCCGTGCTGAGGGCGTCCCACTTGTCGGCGAACTTCTCGTCGACCATCAGGGTGGAGGCGTGCGAGCCGGTGACGACCGTGTAGTGCTTGTTGCACTTCCGGTTGCCCAGTTCGACCAGGAACTGGCGCAGTTGGACCGGGCGGCCGGCGAAGTAGAGGGTCGTGGCGGCGGAGGTGCAGATGCTCGGCACCATCTGGTGGAAGTCGTTGGCGAGGTTGCCCTCGTCGTTGAAGTCGGGCGGCGACTGGTAGGTCTCCGGGGCGTTGGGGGCGCCCTTGGTGAGCTTCTCGAAGGTCTGGCGCAGGGTGGCGAGGTAGTTGTCGTTGTCGCGGGTGTCCTCGATCACCAGGGCCTCTTCGGGCTTGATGGCCGCCCCGTACGAGGTGAGGGCGCCGGCCTGGTCGGCGTTGCCGGGGGCGATGCGCGCCAGTCCCGGGTAGCGGCGCGGGTCGGCGGCGGTGTTCTTGATGTCGTCCGCGGTCATGGGGCCGGCGACGACCGGGATGTGCTTGTCCGCGGTGAGGTAGCGCACGGCCTGTTCGGTCTCGGCGATGCTGATGTTGATGCCCGTGACGGCCCGCAGGTTCTGCTTCCCGTCGGCCGCGGCCTGTGCCAGCTGGTCGGCGACGGCGCGCCACTGGAGGTAGCCGCGGCCGGGGTTGGCCAGCACCAGCCGGATCGGGGGCTGCCGCTTGTTCTTGTTCCTGTCGTCGTTGGCCCAGTGCTGGGCCAGGTAGGCGCCCTGCACCTGTTCGACCAGTTCGCGCCGTTCGGCGGGCGCGGCGGAGGTCATGGGGATCATCAGGGCGACGGTGACGGGCGAGCTGTCGGCCACGCGGTCGTTCTCGGCCTTGATGCGGGCGGTGACCTGCTTCAGCTCGTCGGTGAAGACGTAGGCGCCGTCGGTGACGCCGACGCACTCGTGCCGGTCCCCGCGCCGCTCCACGCCGGGGGCGCAGGAGGGGTCGTCGACCAGCAGGTACTCGTATCCCAGATAGCCCCCGGCGGCCAGGACGGCGGCGGCGAGGACGGCCGCCAGCGCGCGGTTCAGGGGACCGTCGGGCAGAACGCTCATGGTCGGGGGTCTCCTCAGATCGGGAGGTGGGGGGCCTGGACCCAGCGCCGCAGGAGCTGCGGCCAGGTCTCGTACGCGTGGAAGAACACCGTCTGGTGGGCGGCCCCGGCGAGCTGGGCCAGGGTGAGCAGTTGCAGCTGGACGCTCCCGATCAGCCGCTCGTCGGGCGGTGCGAGCGGGTGCGACTGCTGCCACAGCGCGTCGACGAGGAACTCGACCGCCTGGTGCACGGGGGTGCCGGCGCCCCCGCAGGCCGGGCAGTCCTCGGGCTGGGCCGCGAGGGCGGTCAGGTTCCGGGGCGGGTGCGGCGCGGCGCAGACCAGGTTGAGGGCGGTGAGCCAGCCGGCCGTGTCGTGGCCGGCCAGGCGCCGGTGGAGGGCGCGCACGACGGTGCCCGTGTCGAGGACGGCGAGGGAGTGGTGCAGGAAGCGGTCGTCGGACGGGGCGGCGTTGCGCGGGGCCACGGCCTGCGGGTCGGCGGTCTGCGGGTCGGCGGCCTGCGGGGCGTAGCGGTCGCAGAGGGTCTCGTGGATGTCGTGCCACCGCTCGGCCCCGGGGGTCGCGTCGAGCGCGGTGACCAGGCGGTGGCCGAGCAGGGCGCGCAGGGTGGGGTCGCCGACGAACGGCGCGCCGGTGCCCGGCCACGGGTGGGCGCCCCAGTGGTCGTGCTGCAGCAGCTGTCTGGTCGTCTGGACGCGCAGGGTCCCGTTGTCGCCGGGCGGGTAGTGGGCGTCGAGCGCGTGGGCGGCGTCCTCGTCGAGCGCCGGGGCGAAGTTGGTCAGGCGCTCCCGGGCGGTGTCGTCGGGGACCAGGAGGCGCAGCAGCCGCTCGTGCGCCGGCGTGTCGGGCTCGTCCTCGGCGGGCAGGTCGAACAGGGTGCGCGGGTCGGGGCTCTGCCCGAGGCGCACGGCCCGTCGGACGGCCTGGACCAGGGCGTGGGCGATGCCGGCCCGGCCCGCGCTGAGGCGGTGGATCAACTGGGCGATGTCGGGCCCGGGGTGGTCCGTGCCGAACATCCACGTGACCTCGTCGAGGGTCAGCTGGGCCAGCGGCAGCCGCAGGGTCCAGCCGGCCGGTGTCTGCGGCCGGTCCTCGCGCCAGAACGGGCCGGTGGCGTTGCGTGTCGTCGCGGTGGTGCTCTCGGGGTCGGGGGTGGCCGGTTCCGGTGCCAGGACGGTGACGACCACGCCCGGCCGCGTCCGGACCGTCTCCTCGTGCCAGACCCGGGTCAGCATGTCCAGGACCGGGCGGCCGAGCGGGGTGTGGGCGTTGTCCAGGAGCAGCAGCGGGCGCGGCAGCCGGTTCCTCAGGCGCGCCCAGGTGTAGTGGTCGTCGATGTCCGCCAGGAGGGCGGCCATCAGGTGCCGCTCGGCGCGCTCGCGGTCGTGCGCGTTGCCGCGGAAGCCGCGGGCGAGCTCGGAGAGCTGGACGTTCGCCTCGCCCTGGGCGCTGACCCGCCGTTCGGCCCACCAGCGCAGGCCGTTCTTGTTGGCGCGGGCGCCGAGCAGTTCGGTGGCGACGATGTCGGCGAGCGAGGCGACGAGTTCGTTGACCCCGGGGCCCAGCCCGGCCGCGGTGCCGAGGTTCGGGGCGACCTGTCTGATCCATTTCGCCACCTTGTCCCGGCGCACCTGGGCGTCGGGCTGGCTCTCGCGCAGCAGACTCTCCAGGCGCCGGCCGGCGGCCTCCAGTTCGCCGAGCCCGACGGTCTGCCAGCTGGTGACCGCCAGCAGGCCCTGGGTGAGCCGGGGGAAGGACAGGCCCGCGCCGAACCTGTTCGCCCGCCGGCTCAGCTCGTACCGCAGGTGGAAGAGCAGGTCCGAGGTGTGGGAGGCGTTGCTCAGCCGGGGGGCCTCGTTCTCGGCGGGCAGGGCGAGGCCGGGGCGGCCGAAGTCCGCGCGCCCGAGGTCCGCGTAGGCCTGGGGCAGGCGCTCGGCGTACCGCACCTCCAGGGTCTTCAGGAGGGTGGTCCTGCCGGTCAAGCGCCCGCCGGAGCACTCGATGAGCAGGGGGATCCCGGCCGGGATGCGCAGCCGGGTGCCGCCCCCGGGTTCGGGCCCCGACAGTTCGAGGCCGACCAGCGAGGGAACGACGGCCTTGAACACAGCCGCCCGTCCGTCCAGAACCACCGCGACCCCCCTGTCCTCCGGCGCGGCGGGAGTACGCCACGCCGGATGGAGAATAGGGGAACCGGTCGGTCCGCCACAGGTGTATCGCCGCGGACCCGGCCCTGGGTTGCCAATTCGTGACTCGCCTGATACTCCGTCAGATTTCCTGCGGGGGCGGGCTGGTGGGAATGGTGGTGCCCGTGATGCCGGTGGTGCCGGTGGGACGGGGGCGGCGCCGGGTCAGCCGATGGGGCCGGTCCAGGCGACGGTCTTGCGCTGGAGCAGGAGGCCGTAGGTGAACTCGACCGAGATCCGGTCCGTGCCGTTCGGCAGGGCGTACGCGTACACGCCGGTGGCCTCCTGCCCCGGGGCCAGCGAGCCGGTGATGAGCTTCAGCTTGTCGCTCCCGTCGCTCAGCGAGAAGAGGAGGGCACCCTTGGCGTCCCTGACCGTGGGCAGTCCCGATCCGTTGAGCGGGAGCTCCTGGGATCCGGTGTTGACGACGGTGATCCTCAGCTGGACGATCCTGGCGTCCTTGGGCGGCTGGTACACGGTCAGGAGCGGGGAGTACGGCTCCGGCGCGGCCGTCGTGACCTTCAGCCCGTCCTCGTAGGTGTAGGTCTGGCCGAACGACAGGTGCCGGGCCCGCTCCTCCGCGGCCGCCTTCTCCTTCTCGGCCTCGATCCGCTTCAGCTCCGCGTCGATCCGCTGCTTCTCCTGGGCGGCCCGTTCCTGGGCGGCCTTGGTCGCGGCCTCGGAGCGGGCGCGCGCGGCGTCCGCCTCGGCCCGCCGCTCCTCGTTGACCGCCTGCACCCGGGAGACGACGAACACCCCGGCGCCGACCGAGACCAGCAGGCCGGTGACGCCCAGGATCACGCCCGCCAGGGCCATCCCCCGGTTGGTCGCCGTGCCCTTGCGCGCGTGGCCCAGGCCGATGGCGCCGAACACGACGGCGAGCAGGGCCGGCAGCCAGGACAGCCAGAACAGGATGACGACCAGGCCGAGGACGACGCCGACGATGCCGAGCACCAGGGCGGCGATGCCCAGGCCGTTGCGGGGCTGCGGGGCGGGCATCGGCATCGGGTACGGCGGCCAGTACGGCACGCCGGGCGCGGGCGCCGCGCCCGGGGCGGGCGGCATGCCCGGGGCCCCGGCGGGGGCGGGAGCGGGAGCGGTGACGGACGCGGGGGCCGCGGTCTCGCCCTGGCCCGGGGTCGGCGGCGCCCACGGGTCGGTGGCAGCCGGTTCCTCGGCGGACCGCGGGCTGCTGTCGGGCGGGACGGGAACGGTCATGCGGGATCCTTCGGAAACGTCGAGACGATGAGCTGCTGCCGTCCGGCCCCGGGGCGGGGACCTTCCCGGGTTCCTCCGGGGTCCTTCCGGGGCGTTCCCGGGTTGCTCCGGGTCGTTCCCGGCTCCCCGGCGGCGGGCGACCCGCCCCGTGCGAAACGGCCGCCACCTCGTGCCGGGCCCGCGCGTCAACCCCCTGGGACGGGACACCGACAGGATCGGCGAGTGATCAACATACAGGGGCCCGGCCCGGGCCCCGACGCCGCGGTCCACGGGCGGCTCCGGGCCCAGGACGACGCCTCAGGACCCGTCCCGGTCGTCCGGGAGCTCCGGGCTGAACAGGTGCGCCCGCCGCACCCCGGCCCTGCGCAGCTCGTCCGCGACGATGCGCAGGACGGTGCGGGCCATGTGCGGGAGGACCAGGCCCTTGCAGTCCATCCGCACGTACGGGATCGAGGCGTCGACGGCGGCGTAGTTGGGGCTGTAGGGCGGCATCTCCTCGTCCCAGGCGTCCTCGGCCTCCTCCGGCGAGAGTTCACGGCCGTCCTCGAAGACCAGCATGAGCCGGGGCTCGGCGGCGGTGAGCGCCGCGACCGCGCGCGCCGGGTCGTCGCACCTGACGGCCACTCCGAAGACCTGGCAGGGAACAGCGCCGGGGCGGGCCCGCTCGATGGGCAGCGTGTGCGGATCCACCGTGATGCCGCCCGGCTCGCTCTCCGAGACGGCCGCCCGCCGCATCCAGAACGCGGCCTCGTCGCTCTCGCCGCAGGCCTCGACGACATGCCACAGCAGCCGCGGCCCCGCGCCGCGGACCGCCTCCTCGAACAGGTCGCGGGCGCGCTCCCACTCCCCCTCGTCCGCGGCCTCGCGCCCGCGCCCGAACGCGGCTTCGGCGGCGGGCGACAGGGGCGGCAGGGGCAGCGGCGACGGCTCCGTGGGGTCCACGGCCCCATGGTTACCACGGGCCTGCGACAGTCCGGTGTCCTGCGGGTGCGCACCCGGCCACCGGGCGGGGCGGGCGGGGACGGGCGGATTCACCCAGGGCAGAACGCCGTGCTCTTCCCCCCGGGCCCCCGGTCCCTAGGCTGAAGGGGTGAGCACTCAAGCGCCGAACGAAGCCCGCGTCATCCCCCTGCGCCCGCACGCCTCGCCGCCCGCGTCCGGCGGGGAGTCCCGCCCACCGCGGACGCCCGCGCGCAGGGAGCCGCTGTGGCGCGACGTCGTCGGCGACGTGCTGCGGCGCGAGCGGCTCGCCCAGGAGCGCACGCTGAAGGACGTCTCGGAGGCGGCCCGGATCTCGATGCCGTACCTGTCGGAGCTGGAGCGCGGGCGCAAGGAGGCCTCCTCCGAGGTGCTCGCGGCGGCCGCCCGGGCGCTGGGGCTCGGCCTCGCGGACCTGCTCTCGCTCGCCCAGGACGAACTGGCCCGCTACGCCCCGAGCCGGGTCGGCCAGGGCCTGGCGGACCAGAACCGGGCGGACCGGAACCGGGTGGGCCGGGCGGGCCAGGGCCTCGCGGGCCGGGGCCGCACCTCGCCCACGGGGCGGTACGACGGACTCTGCCTCGTCGCCTGACCGCGGCGCGGCACCGCGGCGGCCGGGTACGGCAGGGGGGCGAGCCCCTGCCGTACCCGGCCGCGCGCGGCTCACCCGGACGCGAAGCGCCGGCTCAGCACCTGGTCGGCGATCCCGTAGGCGACGGCCTCCTCGGCGGAGAGCACCTTGTCCCGGTCCATGTCCGCGCGCAGCGTCGCCACGTCGTGGTGGGTGTGCCGGGACAGGACCTCCTCCACCTGCGCGCGGATGCGGACCATCTCCTTGGCCGCGAGGCTGAGGTCGGAGACCGTCCCCCGCCGGCCGCCGCTGGCCGGCTGACCGAGCAGCACCCGGGCGTGCCGGAGCACGAACCGCCGCCCGGGGTCCCCGCCGGCCAGCAGCACCGCCGCCGTGGAGGCGGCCTGGCCGACGCAGAAGGTGGAGATCGGCGCCTGCACGAAGGTCATCGTGTCGTAGATCGCCATCAGTGAAGTGAACGATCCGCCGGGCGAGTTGAGGTAGATCGAGATCTCCCGCTCCGGGTTCTCCGACTCCAGGTGCAGGAGTTGGGCGATGACCACGTTGGCGACCGAGTCGTCGATCTCGGTGCCGAGGAAGACGATCCGCTCGTTCAGCAGCCGGCTGAAGACGTCGTAGGTGCGTTCGCCCTGCGCGGTGCGCTCGATGACGTAGGGAACCGTGTACGAGCCCATGTCACAGTCCGATCCGTCGGCGGGAGGCGGCCGGGCGGATGTCGGCGACCGACTCCACCACCCGGTCCACGAGCCCGTACTCCCTGGCCTGCTCGGCGGTGAACCAGCGGTCCCGGTCGCCGTCGCGCGCGATGGTCTCCTCGCTCTGCCCGGTGTGCTCGGCGGTGATCCGCTCGATGGCCCGCTTGGTGAACTGGAGGTTCTCCGCCTGGATCTCGATGTCCGCGGCGGTGCCGCCGATGCCCGCCGAGGGCTGGTGCATCATGATCCGCGCGTTCGGCAGGGCGAAGCGCTTGCCGGGCGCCCCCACCGTGAGCAGGAACTGGCCCATGCTGGCGGCGAAGCCCATCGCCAGCGTCGAGACGTCGTTCGGGATGAGCCGCATGGTGTCGTAGACGGCCAGACCCGCGGTGACCGAGCCGCCGGGGCTGTTGATGTACAGGCTGATGTCGGTGCGCGGGTCCTCCGCCGACAGCAGCAGCAGCTGCGCGCACACCCGGTTCGCCGACACGTCGTCGACCTGCGTGCCGAGCAGCACGATCCGCTGGGCGAGCAGCTGCGCCGCGAGGTGGTCGTCGAAGGCGCTGGGCGGGGTGTCGCCCTCCGCCGCGCGGGGCGGGGGCGTGGTGAGCGGGGCCATCGGGTCTCCTTGTCGAGGCGGGGGGCGGAACTCGCCGTCCACTCCACTCTCGCCCCGGGAGGGCCTCCGGATGCGGCCGCTCTGCCCGCGGCGGATTCGCCGAGGGCAGAGGGGGCCGGCGCCCTGCCGCGCCGCCGGACCCGGGGCCCGTCCGCAGGGAACGGTCGGAAAACTTCCTGGATGACGAAGCTCCGACTGGGGTAAGTTCCGCCAGCGCATCGTCAGTTGACGAATGATCAGCTGGGAGGTCGGGCGGATGGCCGGATCGGTTCGGGACGTCGTCGTGGATGTGGTGACACGGCTGGCGCCGGAGGAACTGCCGTTGCTGCGGGGGTTGGACGGGCTGTCCTCCGAGGAGGTGGTGGCGCTGTTCGGACGCCGGCAGCGCGGCGAGCCGCTGGGGTTCGGGCTGGCCGAGGCGGCCGCGCTGGCCACCCCGGTGGTGTGGATGGCGGTGGACGAGGCGTGCCGGGCCGCGGTCGGTGCCGGCGTGAGGCGCGCGGGCGGCGGGCTGCGGCGGCTGTGGCGGCGCGGGCGCGCCCGGTCCGCGGTGGAGCCGCCCGTACCGCCGTTGGACGAGCGGCAGTTGGCGGCCGTCCACGCCCGGGTGCGCGCGGGTGCCCGCGAGGCCGGGTTCGACGAGCCGGCCGCCGGCGCGCTCGCGGACTGCGTGGTGGCCCGGCTGGCCATGGAGCCGGGCACGGCCGCTCCCCCGGCGGAACCCGGCTCCGGGGCCGGGTGCGGGTCCGGCGCACCGCTCCTCCCGGAGCCGCCGGCATGAGCGCACCCGCCGCGCCGCCGGTGCCACCGATGCCGCCGCAGCCGCCCGCCGCCCCGCCGGTCCTCGACCCACGGGTGCTGCCCGCCGGAACCGCCCTGCGCTTCGGCCTGCTGCTGCTGTCCATGCTTGTCGCCGGCCACCACATGCTGACGACCGTGCTGGACCTGGTCCGCAAGGGCCGGCCGGCGGAGTACGCCTGCAAGCTCGCCGCCGGGTTCGACCCGGACGGGGACTTCCTGGCACAGCTGGGAGTCGCCCCGGGGACGGACCCGGCCCTGCGCGCCTGCCTGGCCGCCGTACCGGACGACCCGTCGTGGCCGGTGCCCGTCGCTCTGGCGCTGGTGCTGGCCATGGCCGCGGCGCTGTATCTGCTGCTGCCGCGCTGGCGTCGGCGCTCCCGCCGGCTGGTACCCGTGGACGGGCAGCTGCGGGAGGAGCTGGAGCGCCTGGCGGGGCAGGCCCGGCTGCCCGTGGTACCGGAGTTCGTGGTGGACCCGCGCCGGCTCGGCCCGGGGGCGGTGGCGTTCGGCCACGCGCGCCGGCGCACCGTGTGCCTGTACGCGGGGCTCTCGGTGAGCCGGCACAGCGATCCGGCCGGGTTCCGGGCCGTGGTGCTCCACGAGTTCGCGCACATCCGCAACCGGGACGTGGACCTGGGGTACGCGGTCACCGCCCTGTGGCGGGTGTTCGCACTGCTGGTGGCCCTGCCGTTCGTACTGGTGGTCGGCGGGACGCTGGTGGGCGCGGAGTTCGGGCTCTTCGTGGGCGCCGACCGGGTGTTCTGGCCGGCCGGGCGGGCGCCGCTGGTGCGGCAGACGGCCACCGCGCTGGGGATGGCGCTGCTGGTGGTCCTGGCCCGCGCCGACACGCTGCGCCACCGGGAGCTGTACGCGGACGCGGACGCCGTCGCCCTCGGCGCCGACCGGCGGGTGTGGGACGTGCGCGACCCCGCGGGCCCGGCCGCCCGGCTCGGCCGCATCTGGCGGTCGCATCCGACCTGGGCGCAGCGGCGCCGGGCGCTGGACGATCCGGCGGCGCTGTTCACCCTGGCGCCGTTGCAGACGTTCCTGGTGGGCGCGGCCGGTATCGCCGTCCCCCTGCTGCTGCCCCCGTTCGCCGACGGGACGGTCGGGGTGTGGCTGGCCACCGTGCCGACGGTGCTGATCCTCGCGGTGGCGGCCTGGCGGTCGACGGCGTACGCGGCGCACCGCGGGACGGCCGGGCCGGACGGGCTGCGGGCGGGGCTGTGGCTGGGCGCCGGCCTGGTGGTCGGCGAGCTGACCGTGGACATCACCGCCGGCCGGAGTTGGTTTCCGGAGCATCCGATCGCCCTGCTCGTGCCGCTGGTCGGCGCGTTGGCGTACGTCCCGTGGCTGGTGCAGTGCGCCCGGCTGGGGCTGGTTCCGGGGCGCGGGCGGGTGGCCGCGGTGATGGCGCTGGCGGCGGCGGTGCTGGTCGCCGCGGCCGGGCTGACCTGGTGGTCGGGGGGCGGCCACCTGTACACCGCCGGGGACTTCATGGTCCAGGGCGGGATCCGGGAGGTGCTGGTCCAGCAGTTCCCCGACGGGTGGGAGCGGCACCGGGCCGAACTGGGGTGGATCGCCGCCGTGCTGCCGCGTCTCGGGACGGACGGGCGCACCGTGGCCTTCGCCGCGGCCGCGGGGGCGCTGTGGGCGCTGCCGTACCTGCTGTGGCTGTTCGGCGGGCACCGGGGGCTCGGCCGGGTGCTGCGCCGCGGGCTGCTGGGCGGTGTCCTGTGCGTGGTCGGGCTGCTGGTGGTCAAGGCGGCGCTGTACCCGGGCCGGCCGCCGCTGGGTGAGCGCGGGAGCGGGTACGCGCTGCGGTACGTGTGGTGGCTGACGGTCGCGATCTGGGCCGGGGTGGTGGTCACGGCGGTGGTCGTGGCGCTGGTGTCCCGGCGACTGTGGCTCGTCGGGGCGCTGGTGGCGGCGGGCATCGCCCAGGCGTGCGCGCTGGTGGCGGTGTTCCTGCTGATGTCGGTGGACGGGTGCCTCGGGCCGATGCGGACCATGGGCGACAGCTGTCTGTGGGTGCCGCGGGGCGGTTGGCCGGTGGTGCAGGTGCTGGCCGGCCCGGTGCTTCCGGCGCTGTTCGGGGCGGCGATGGCCGCGGCACTGGTGCGGCTGCCGCTCGCGCTCGTCCGACGGGGCGGCGGCCCGGAGACCGCCGACCGGGTGGCGCGCTCCGGCGCCCGGCGGGCGGTGCTCGCCGGGGTCCTCGTCGGGGCGCTGGCGCTGGGGCCCGTCGCCGTGCAGGCGTCGGCGTCGGGTTCGGCGGGCGGGCTCGGCCCCGTGGTGCAGCGTCCGGCCGACGCCCGGTCCGAACGGGTGCGCGTCTTCCAGCTGCTGATGTGGTACCGGGTCGGCGGGAAGCAGGACACCCTGGCGCTCATCGAGGGGTACCAGGCCTTCTACGACGAGGTCCAGGTGCTCGAACGGACGGCGCGGGAGCACCCGGGCGAGCAGGTGCGGTTCGACGGCCGCCGCTTCGCCGGGATCTGCACCACGCTCCACCGCGCCGCCGGGACCGCCCTGGGACACCTCCACATCCCCGACTCCGGCCTGGACGGGCCGTGGTGGGCGGCGCTGGAGCAGACCCGACGGGCCGGGCAGCACTGCGCGCAGGTCATGGACCGCGACCGCGAGGAGCAGCCGGGCGAGGGCGACGCCGTACTGACGGAGGTCGCCGACGGGCTCCGTGCGACCCTGGGCGCCATCGATCCCGTCGTGCGGCGGATCGAGAGCGACGGGCCGCGGTACTGGCCGGACCTGGTCCGCATCACCGGCCCTCGGCCCTCGGGGCAGGGCGACGGCTGAGGGGCGGTCCCGCTCGGGCGGTCGGCTCGCCGAACCGGCGGGCGGGGCCGGCCGCGGCCTGCTCCTGCTGAGCGCTCGGCGGCCGCCGAGCGCTCAGCCCGAGGAGACCGGCGGGACCGGCGGGACCGGCGGGACCGGCGGGACCGGCAGGGCCGGGAGTCGGTCCAGCGCGATCCCGAAGCGGGTGCGGTAGGCGGCGAGGCCTCGTCGTCGGCGAGGGTCCGCTCGGGGTCTGGCGCGTGATCCATTCGGCCGTTCCACCGGGGTGCGGGGCGCGGGGGCATCGGCTTTTGGTCCTACGTCCACCCGGACGGCCGTGCGCGGCCACGGGTCGGCATCGCCCCCGGGCGCTGCCCCCGCTCTGCCCTTTCGGCCCTCGTGGACACCCGCGCCGGGGCCGTAGTCTCGACGGCCGGGGGCCGGACGGCGACACGGGAGGGCGGGGAAGCGTGCGCAAGGCCGTGACACACTCGGTGCCGCCGGTGCCCGGGGCCGCACCGAGGAGGCGTACGACGCCGGGCCCGGCCGCGGTGCCCACCGCCCCCGGGAGGGCGCCGCACCCGGCCGAACTCGCCGCCCTCCAGCGGACGGTGGGCAACGCGGCCGTGACGCGCCGGCTGCAGCGCCAGGAGGCCCCCGGGGTCAGGGAGCAGGCGCGGCGCGACGCCGCCGACCCCACCGGGCACGGCGAGTGGGGCACGTTCCGCGAGGACATGGCCCGGGCGGGCTTCTCCGGGGACGTCACGGAGATCGCCTGGCAGCTCGTCCTCGGCGGCATCGCCGACCAGGGACGGCTCAACGACGAGGCCATGGCGCGGTTCACCGAACGCCAGGACCAGCGCGACCACCGCGCGTCGAACAGCTGGTACCAGGAGCTGGTGAAGGTCGTCGGCGACCACCTGGAGATCGACACGCCGACGCTGGCCCTGTGGTCGGGCGGCCGGGAGATCAGCGACTACGCCCTCGCCAAGGGCCACACCCCGCTGGAGGCCACCGCCTTCGGCGGCGTGGTCGACCGGCTGGCGCTGACCCCGGACTGGATGCTCAAGACGCCGATGTGGAACGTCCTGTCCAAGGCCTTCGTGAGCCGCGCCCGCGGCCCCGTCCACATCTTCCTGCGGGCCTACGACCCCGAGAGCGTCCTGATCGCGCAGGAGGTGCCGCAGCTGCGGGTGGTCATGGCGCTCGACCCGGCGGTGCGGCTCGTCTGGCACCCGGTGTACGCCGCGGCCGACGGCCGGCTGATGGAGATCACCAGGGGCCTCGACCTGGCCCCCGACGCGCCCTGCTCCACCCGCGACGCGTGCGTGCGGATCCTCTACGACTACCTGCGCCTCGTCCACGACCCGGCCAACACCCGCTCCGAGCGCGCCCACGCGGACATGAGCGCCCGCCTCGCCGCCAACGGCAACCCCCCGTAGCGCCGGCCGGCCGTCAGGCCTCCAGGTGGGTGGCCACCAGGGTGGCGAACTCCTCAGGGGTGAGGATGCGGATGCCGAGTTCCTCGGCCTTGGCGCGCTTGGAGCCGGCCTTCTCCCCCGCGACCAGGAGGGTGGTGCGCTTGGAGACCGAGGAGGAGGCCTTGCCCCCGGCGCGTTCGATCAGTTCGTTCATCTGGTTGCGGGAGAGGTCGGCGAGGGCGCCGGTCATGCTGCCGGTGACGACGACGGCCTCACCGGCCAGCGGTCCGCCGTCGCCACCGCCGTCGCTCCCCTCGCCGGTGCCGTTCCCGTCGCCGGTGCCGCTCGCCCCCGCCGCGGCGGCGGGGGCGGTCGGGGCGGTGACGGCGGTGCCCACGCCGAGGGCGGCGAGGCGGTCCAGCAGCGGGGCGAGGTCGACGAGTTCGGCGGCGACGACGCGGGCCTTCTCGGTGCCGATGCCGTCGACGCCGGCCAGGGTTTCGGCGTCGGCGGCGCGGATCGCCGTCATACTGCCGAAGTGCGCGGCGATGCGGCGGGACATGGTCCGTCCGGTGCCGCGGATGCCGAGGGCGCAGAAGACCCGGTTGAGCGGCTGGGTGCGGGCGGTGGCGATCGCGGCGAGCAGGTTGTCGGCGCTGGTCTCCCCCATCCGTTCCAGGGTGAGCAGTTGCTCGCGGGTGAGGGTGAACAGGTCGGCGAGGTCGGCGACCAGGCCGGCTTCGACGAGCTGGACGGCGCGGGTGCCGCCGAGGCCCTCGATGTCGAGCTGGTCGCGGCCGGCCGCGTAGAGGACGGAGGCGACGGCCTGGCAGTTGCGGCCGCGGGTGCAGCGCCAGCGCTGTTCGCTGGTGTCGATGGCGTCGCCGCAGCGCGGGCACGCCTCGGGGAAGGCGATCGGCTGCTCGGCGCCGGTGCGGGCGTCGAGCACCGGGGCCTCCACCCGGGGGATCACGTCGCCGGCGCGGTAGACGAAGACCTGGTCGCCGATCATCAGCCCGCGCCGTTCGATGTCGGCGGGGTTGTGGAGGGTGGCGAAGGTGACGGTGACGCCGTCGATGACGACGGGTTCGAGGACGGCGCGCGGGGCGATGATCCCGGTGCGGCCGACGTTCCACTCCACCCCGAGCAGCCGGGTGACCTTGTGCTGGGCGGCCAGTTTACGGGCCACCGCCCAGCGCGGGGCGCGCGAGCCCAGGCCGGCCTCGGCACGGTCGGCGGCCAGGTCGGCCTTGACCACCACGCCGTCGATCCCGAAGGGCAGTTCGGCGCGCAGCGCGGCGATCTCCTCGATGCGCTGCTGGACCTCGGTGATGCCCGCGCAGTGCCGCGGGCGGGCGTCGGTGGTGGCGGCGGTGTTGGCGCCGAGGGCGGCGAGGTGGTCCAGCAGGGCGCTGTGGTCGAGGCCCTCGGGGCCGACGGCGTCGTAGGCGAAGAAGGTCAGTTCGATCCTGTAGGGGCGGTCCTTGGCCCGCAGGGTGCCGGCGGCACCGCTGCGGGGGTGGGCGAAGGGGGTGGCGCCGTGCTCGGCGCGCACCCGGTTGGCGTGCTCGAACTGCTCCTGGGTGAGCAGGACTTCGCCGCGCAGTTCGATGTCGGCGGGCTCGGTGAGCTCGGCGGGCAGGCCGAGGACGGCGTCGGCGGCGTGGGTGATGTCCTCGCCGGCGAGGCCGTCGCCGCGGGTGATGAGCTGGTGCAGGCGCCCGGCGCGGTAGCGGGCGGCGACGGCGAGGCCGTCGAGCTTGGGCTCCACGCACCAGGCGGCGACCGGCCGGCCCAGGCGCCGTTCGAGGCCGGCGGCCCAGGACTCCAGTTCCTCGGCGGAGAAGACGTTGTCCAGTGAGAGCATCGGCGCGCTGTGCGGGACGTCGCCGGTGGCGGCGCCGCCGGCCACCTTTCCGGTCGGCGAGTCGGGCAGGGCCTGGTCGGGGTGGGCGCTCTCGTAGGCGGCGATGGCCCGCAGCAGGGCGTCGTACTCGTCGTCCCCGAGCGGGGTGGAACCGTCGGTGTAGTACGCGGCGGCGGCCCGGACGGCGGCGGCGACGGCGTCGGCGTACGCGGACGGGGAGGAGAGCGGTGCTGCGGTCTCGATCATGCGGGAATCATGACGGCCGGCACTGACATCGGCGCCCGGGGGCGGTCAGACCAGCCGGGCGGTGGTGGGGGTTCCGGCGCCGTTGCGGCGGGCGTCGCGGCGGGCGTGGCCGGGGGTGGGGCCGGTGCCGAGGACGCGGCCGTCGGCGAGGGCGAGCCAGGTGCCCGGGGGTGTGCCCTCGGGGACGGGGGCGGCGAGGGCGGCGCCGGGCTCGGTGCCGGGTCCGGCACCGGAAGGAACCGGGACCGGGTGGCCCTCGCGCCACTGGGCGGTGGTCCGCTCGCCGCCCGAGCGGCGCCGCCAGTACAGGTGCTGGGCGACGATCAGCGGGCCCAGCGCGGTGAGCAGCGGGAATCCGGTGGTGAGCCGGCCGAGGGCGAAGCAGGCGCTGACGGCGCTGGTGGTCAGCAGGCCGACGAGGGCGGCGACGGCGGCGGCGGTGCGGCCGTGGGCCTTGGCGGCGACCAGCGGGTACAGGACGAGCAGCAGCAGGTCGCCGAGGCCGACGGCGACGGGGGCCGGGCCGCCGGTGAGGGCGAGCATCGGGGCGAAGGGGCGGTCCTGGACCTGTTCGAAGAAGCGGGCGGTGGTGTCGGTGAGGGTGGTGGCGGCGAGGTCGTAGGCGGTGAGGACGGCGGCCAGGGCGGCGGTGTGGACGGAGCGCAGGCCGCTCTGGGTCCAGAGGTTGGCGACGCCGACGACGGCGGCGGCGATCATCAGGTCGCTGCCGGCCCGGGCGGCGCCGGGGTGGCCGGTGAGGGCGGCGAGCGTGGTGGCGGCGGTGGCGGTGAGGGCGGCGGCCCAGGACCAGGGGGCGGCGCGCAGCCGGGTGGCGGCGAGCAGCGGGGCGAGGGTGAACTGGACGGCCAGGCAGCTGACGAGGCCGAAGACGGCGGAGACGGCGGCGCCGGGCAGGGCGGTGTAGAGCAGCGGGGCGAGGACGACGCCGGCGCACAGGACGGCGATGTCACCGCCGGTGTAGACGCCGACCGGGGGGCGGGGCATCCGGATCCGGGCGAGGTACCAGGCGGCCAGGGCCAGTTCGGCGGCGACGGCGGCGCTCAGTGCGGCCAGGGCGGCGGGGCTGACGGTCATGCGGTTCCTCCCGCGGCCGGGGCCGTCGACGGTGCCGGTGGGGTGCCGGGGCCGCCGGGGCCGCCGGCGGTGTCGAGGGTGTCGAAGGTGTGCTCGCGCAGGTCGGCGCGCAGGGGTGCGGTGGGCGGCATGGCGGCGCGGTCCTCGTACAGCACGATGTCGGACAGCCGCAGGCCGGCGGCGTGGGCGCGCTCCTCCAGGCGGCCGCGCAGGGCGGTGGCGGGCAGGCGGTCGACCAGCAGGTGCAGGCGGGCGGGTCCGCCGGGGCCGTCGGGGCCTTCGGTGAGGGCGTGGCGGGCGGGCAGCGGGACCTCCGGTTCGGCCTCGACCAGGTCGAGCACCTCGCGGGTGGTGACGGTGCGGCTGAGCGGCCCGTTCCAGCGGCCGAGGATCTCGGAGGTGGCGGGGAGGTGGGCGAGTTCGCAGGTGGGCGGCTCGGCGGGGAGGCGGACGAGGTCGCCGGTGGCGTAGCGCAGCAGCAGGGTGCAGTCGCGGTAGGGCACGTAGGGGGTGTGCACGACGGTGCCGGTGGCGCCGGGGGCGGTGGGTTCCCAGGTGAGCGGGTCGAGGACTTCGAGGTGTCCGAACTCGGTGGTGTGGTGGAGGTGGCCCCGGGTGCAGGGGGTGGCGCCGGAGGGCAGGATCTCGGTCATCAGGTAGGCGGAGGTGGCGGTGGCGCCGAACACCTCCTCGGCGCGGCGGCGCAGGGGCGCGGAGAGCACCTCACCGCCGACGCTGATCGACCGCAGGCCGAAGTCGGCGCTGCGCCACTTGCGTTGTTCGGCTTCCTGGACGAGGGCGGCCAGGTAGGAGGCGGAGGTGGTCAGGTGGGTGATCTGGGGGTCCTTGCCGGGCAGGCCGAGCGGGGCGGCGAGGCGGTCGAGGGCCACGGCGGGGCCGACGGTGCCGAACTGGACGAACCCGGCGCCGGCGCGGGTGGCCGACTCCTCGGCGTTGACCAGCGGCAGGGTGGCGCGGGAGCAGCCGGCGTAGGCGACGGTGTGGCGGGGGCGCAGGCCGAGGCCGAGCACGGCGGAGATGGTGCTGAAGGCGACGGCGCACTCCAGTTCGGCGCGGGAGAACCACACCGCGGTGGGGGTGCCGCTGGTGCCGGTGGTGAGCGCCATCAGGACGGGGGTGGCGGCGTCCGAGACGAAGGCGGCGGGCAGGGCGCGCAGCGCCTGTTTGGGGGTGACGGGGACGCGCGACCAGTCCTCGGGCTCCAACCGGGCCGGGTCGAGGTCGAGTTCGGCGAACAGCCGGCGGTAGTGGGCGGTGTGCCGGGCGGCGGCGCGGGCGGTGGCGCGCAGGCTGCGCCGGGCCACCTCGCGCCGCACCTGCGGGTCGACGTGTCCGGCCCGGCCGGGCAGCAGGGCGGAGTCCTCGCCGGGCTCGCCGAACTCGGCGATGGTGGCGACCAGGTCCCGCGCGAGGCGTTCCAGGTCGTTCGGGCGTATTCGACGGTTCGTCAGGATTGCTGCGCCGTAACGCAGTTGGCTCAGCGCGGTCGCGAACAAGCGGACTCCCCAGGCCAGGGTCGGACGGTACGCCACCCGGCCCCGGCCGGGGTCGATCGGATCAGGCCCCGATCAGGTCAGACCATGTGGAGGAACATGGCGGCGGTGAGGGTGCTGAAGGCGTACTTGAGGTAGTGCTTGACCATGATCGGTTCTCCCTCGTACGGGCCGGCCGGCCGCCCTGACCGGGCGCGGCAGCGGATGCCCGCGGCCGGTTCTGGTCGACGGGCAACGGCAGTATAGGGACGGTTCGGCCACCCGCAACAGCCTGTGTGCACGGCCAACCTTCCGGCTATTCACGTCAGTTCGTGGCGTCAGCACTCCAGGAGGGTGCAGCTCCAGTGCATGCCGCGCCCCATGCCGGCCAGGGCGATCAGGTCGCCGTCGCCGAAGTGCCCGGACGCGCGGTGGTGATGGAGGTCGAGGAGGTGGTCCGCGGCCCCGAAGTGGCCCCGCTCCAGGGAGATTTCGAGGTTGGTGCGCTCCACCGGGACGCCGAGCCGGTCGGCCAGCTTCGTCAGCGTGCCGAGGTTGTCGTTGAGCAGCACCACCCTGGCCAGGTCCGGGACGGACGCGCCGATCCGCTTGCAGGCCCGGGCCACCACCTCGTGCACCCGCTCGCCCATCAGGCCGGCGAACTCCTGGAAGCGCTCGGCGTCGTAGTCGAAGAACTCCATCAGGCCCCAGGCGTCGCGGGCCGGCGGGGGCGTCCGACCGCCGCGGAAGGGGTCGGCCGCCCCGCCCCGGTCCATCCGGAACAGGTCGACGTAGCGGCCGTCGCTGATCGTCTCGCTGGCCCGCCAGCGCAGTTCGGGGTGGCCGCGCCCGGCCACCGCGGCACCGGCGCCGTCGGAGAACAGCAGTGAGTTGGTGTGCATCCGGTTCCAGTACGGCTCGCACGTCCGGTTCGCCCCGACCACCAGCGCCCGCTGGTACTCGGGGTGCGTGGCGAAGCGGCCGGCGAGCAGGTCGAAGCAGGTGATGCCGCTGACGCAGCCCTGGCCGACGAGGACCGCCTCGGCACGGCGGGCGCCCAGCCGGTCCTGGAGGCTCGCGGCCGCGTCCCAGTACAGGTACTCGGGGATGTCGGTGATCGCGAGGACCACCAGGTCCAGCTCGGCGGGGTCGGTGCCCGCTTCGTCCAGGGCCGCCCGGGCGGCGTCGACGGCCAGGTCGGTGAGCCCGACCCCGGCCGGGCTGCGGTGGACGGTGCGGTAGCCGTACGCCAGGACGCGTTCGACGTCCTTCGTGTACTCCGACGCCACGTCCGCGACGGCGACGGGCTCCCCGAGGGCCGATCCGAACGACATCAGTCCGTAGTCCACGCCACTGCCCCTTCCGGCCGCGGCTCGCCTGTCCGCGCACTGTTCGACACCGGAAAGGTGCCGCTTCCGCCGCCGAGGGAGTTCGTCATCGAACTTCCGTTTCCCGGTCCGGCCCGACGCCCCGTCAGGCTATACAGCGCCGAGGAGCCCTGACCAGCACCGACACCGGCACCCTCGCCGCACGAACGGACGACGACACCGGCGGGACCCCGAGGTGCGGGAGGGCCGGATCGACCATGCGGTGCATGCCCGGCCGCTCTGCGGGCAGGCGCGTTCCGCAGGAAGCCGCCCCGGGGCGGCTGGTGACGAGAGGCCAGGAGGAGCGATGCACCGGATCGAGGAGTCCGTCGAGGTGGCGGCGCCGCTCGGCGCGGTCTATGCGAGCTGGGTCAGGTGCGAGGAGTTCCCGCGGTTCATGCGGGGGGTGGTCAGTGTCGACCGGTCGGGTCCGGGCACCAGCTGGGTGGTGCGGACCGCGGCCGGGCCGAGGGAGTTCGAGGCGGTGACCACCGAGCTGGTGGCGGACGAGCGGGTGGCGTGGGACAGCGGCCCCGGGCCGGTGCGGCACCGGGGTGTGGTCACCTTCCACCCCGTGGACGAGCGGACCACCCGGGTGATGCTCCAGCTGGAGGTCGAGCCGCACGGGCTCTGGGAGCACCTCGCCGAGGCGCTCGGCTTCGTCGACCGCCGGGTGATCGACGATCTGGCGGACTTCAGGCACCACGTCGAGGAGGACTGTGAGGGGAAAAGCAAGGAGGACGGCGGGCCGGCGGCCCGGGCGGCCTCCGAGGGGTAGGGCCACGGGTCGCCGGCGGCAGCAGCAGGCCCGGGCGGCGGGCCCCGGCCCGGACGGCGCTCGATAGGCTTGCGCGGTGAACCACCCCATCCCCAGGGCCGTCCCCGAGCCCGCCCGCGCCGGTGTCCCCGAGCACGGCCGGGTGCCCAAGTACTACCTGGTCAAGGCCCGCCTGGAGGAGCTGATCGCCGAGCTGGGCCCGGGCGGGCGGCTGCCCACCGAGGTCGATCTGGCGCAGCGTCACGGGGTCGCGCGGGCGACGGTGCGCCAGGCGCTGCGCGAGCTGCTGCTGGAGGGCCGGTTGCGGCGGCAGGGCCGGGGCACGGTCGTGGCCGGGCCGAAGATCGAGCAGCCGCTGTCCCTGAGCAGCTACACCGAGGGCGTCTCGCGCCAGGGCCTGCGCCCGGGCCGCACCCTGATCGCCCTGGACCGGCTGCCCGCCGACGCGGCGATGGCCCGGCTGCTGGAGGTCCCCGAGGGCGAGCCGCTGTGGCACCTGGAGCGGGTGCTGCGCGCGGACGAGGAGCGCGTCGGGCTGGAGTCCACGTACGTACCGGTCGCCCGGGTGCCCGCGCTGGCAGGGGACTTCGACCCCGAGGGGTCCTTCTACGGCTATCTGCGCGAGCAGGGGGTGCGGCTCGGTGCCGCCGACGAGCGGATCGAGACGGTGCCGGCCAGCCCGCGCGAGGCCCTGCTGATCGGCACCCCGCCGGCGCTGCCGATGCTGCTGCTGCACCGCCGCAGCCTGGACGCGGCGGGGCGCCCGCTGGAGCAGGTGCGCACCCTCTACCGCGGGGACCGGTTCAGTTTCACCCTCGCCCTGGGCGCCCCGGACGCCCCGGACGCCCCGGACGCCCCGAGCGCCCCGAACGCGAACTGACCGTCCGGCGGCCGCGGGTCCGGCCGCCGCCGGCAGGGCGTGCGGGGCATGCGGGGCATGCGGGGCGTGCGGGGCGTACGAAGCGTCCGGGGCTTGCGGGTGTCAGCAGGTGCCGACGCGGCCGTTGTACGAGGACCAGACCGGCGCCCAGGGGCTGTTGTTGTCGTGCGGGCGGTAGACGACGAGGTTGCCGTCGTTCTGCATGCGCACCCAGTTGGCGCTGGGGTTGCAGCCGAGGGCGGTGCCGGACCACCACTTGGCCTTCTTGAAGGTGTCGTAGACGACGAAGTTGCCGTCGTACTGCATGATCACCTTGCCCGGGCCGCCGCTGTTGGTGCCGCTGGCCCACAGCGCGTAGCCGGTGTTGGTGTCGTACTCCACGAGGTTGCCGTCGTTCTGGTAGAGCAGCCGGTAGTCGCCGTTGCCGGAGACGAGCGAGTCGCCGGGCAGCAGGCAGTTGCCCCAGTTCATGTGGTCCCAGCCGCTCGGGTTGCGCGAGCAGTTCCACTCGCTGTTGACGTCGGCGGAGGCGCTGGTGGCGGTCGTCAGTCCGGTGACCGAGGCCAGTGCCAGGGCGGCGCCGACCAGGGACAGGGTTCGCTTGACCGTTCCGGTGTTCCTCATCGTTTCCCCTCGTTTCTGCTGCGGCGCGGTTCCCGACCGGCCGCGGCACGGTGTCGTGGACGGCTGTACGGACCCGGGGCCCGCCCGCCGTCGTGCGGTGGGAGCGGGGCCTCTCGACCCCTGCGTCCATGGCAACGGGATGCGGGCGGCGGCCGGTTCACCGGGATTCCCGCGGCCGGCCGCCGGACCGGGGGCCGGGCGGAGGCCACCGGGCCCGACCTTGTAGGTTTCGGTGTCACCGGCTGCAAGGAGCCGGTGACACCTGGTGGGGAGGGGAGCCCGGCCGGGCAGGAAGGGGACGGACCCCGGAAGGAAAGGGCGGACAGTGGCCACGAGCACGCAGAGCGTGTTCCGCAGCGAGGGCGTACCCGTGACGGAACGGTTCGACTGCTGGCGGGAGTTGGTCAGCCGTACCCGGGACAGCGAAGTGACCAGCGTCCACTGCGACGACTTCCGGGCGGAGATGCGGCGCCTGGAGCTGGGCCCGGTGACCCTCCTGCGCAGCTCCTTCCAGCCGACCCGCTTCCACCGCACCGCGCGCCGGGTGCGGCGCTCGGACCCGGAGGTGTTCCACCTCACCCTGCTGCTCGACGGCGGCTTCACCCTGACCCGCGACACCGGGCGCACCGAGACCTTCGGGCCCGGCAACCTGCACATGCTCGACAGCTCCCACCCGTTCGACCTGCGGGCCTTCGGCTCCCGCGCCGCCCGCTCCCCCGGGGACCTGCGGATCGAGGCCGTCGGCGTCGACTTCCCCTCCGCCCTGCTGCCGGTGCCGCCGCACCGGCTGGAGGACCTGCTGGGCCGCGGCTTCTCCTCCCGGGAGGGCACCTGCGCGCTGCTCTCGGACTTCCTCCTCAACCTCGACCGGCAGGCCGCCCTCCTGGGCCCCGCCGACGCCCCCCGCCTGGGCGGCGTCGTGGTCGACCTGGTGGCCGCCTGGCTCGCCCGGGAGGTGGACGCCGAGGCCGCCGTGCCCGACGACAGCCGGCAGCGGGCCCTGGTCGAGCACGTCCGGGCCTTCATCGGACGCAACCTGCACGACCCCGAACTGACGCCCGCCGTGATCGCCGCCGCCCACCACATCTCCGTCAGCTACCTGCACCGCCTCTTCGGCCGGGAGTCCGGCGGCGAGACCGTCGCCGCCTTCATCCGCCGCCGCCGGCTGGAGCGGGCCCGCCGCGACCTGGCCGACCCCGCGCTGCGCTCCCTGCCCGTCCACGCCGTCGCCACCCGCTGCGGCCTGCCCCGCGCCGCCGAGTTCAGCCGCGCCTTCAAGGCCGCGTACGGCCTCTCCCCCCGCGAGCACCGCCACCGCGCCCTGACCGGGAGCGGGGCCGGGGCCGTCGGCGGGTAGCCGTACGGGCGGCGCGGCCCGTACGGGCAAGGGCAGCCGTGCGGGCGGCGCGGCCCGTACGGACCGGGCCCACGGGCGCGAAAACCCCGCACCGTGAGCACCGGGTGCGCACGAGCGGGCGGGAATCCCGGATCAGTGCACGCAATGCCAAGGACTGTCCACTCAGCGCCAACACGGCGGGGGTGACGCCCTGGCATCCTCCCTGAGGGACACCGCGCAGCGGAACGTCGAGTTCCGTTCCGCGCCGGCGGCCCGGCACGCCACGGGGGAGGGGTGGGGGGCGGCGGGTGGCGCCACGGCCCGGCCGGGCGGGCGGGCGGGGGGT
>NZ_JBSHBN010000090.1:0-38378 GCF_053612025.1 Kitasatospora sp. NPDC054768 | reverse complement strand
GCGTCGCAGCGGGCGCGCAGGACGGCGAGGACGGCCTCGCCGGTGGTGGAGTCGAGGGCGCCGGTGGGTTCGTCGGCGAGGACCAGGCGGCGGTCGCCGATCAGGGCGCGGGCGATGGCGACGCGCTGCTGCTGGCCGCCGGACATGTCGTCGGGGAAGCGGTCGGCGAGTTCCCCGATGCCCAGCTCCTCCAGCGCGGCCAGCGCCTCCCGGCGGGCCCGGCGTCCCGGGACGCCGTCGAGTTCGCGCGGCAGGGCGATGTTCTCGGCGGCGGTCAGGGCCGGGATCAGGTTGTAGTCCTGGAAGACGTACCCGATCGAGCGCCGCCGCAGGTCGGCGAGCCTGCCGCGGCCGAGGCCGCCGAGCGCGACCCCCTCCACCAGCACTTCGCCGTCGCTGGGCTGGTCCAGCCCGCCGGCCAGGGTCAGCAGGGTCGACTTCCCGGAGCCGGACGGGCCCATCACGGCGACGAACTCGCCCGGGTGGACGGCCAGGTCGATGCCGCGCAGGGCGTGCACCTCGGCGGCGCCCCGCCCGTGCACGCGGGTGACGCCCGCCAGGCGCAGGACGGGTGCGGGCCGGGTCGGATCGGTGTGGGACACACTTCCCCCTCGTGAGCTGCTCAACTGCATATGTCGGTGAACTATATATGCCGGAGGACGTGCTGCGCGGCGGGATGGTTCCCGAATGGTTTCCGGAGAGTTCTCCGGTGGGGGTGATCGGATTCAGTCAAACTTCTACAAAGCTGTCGAGGATGTGGGCGGAAACCCGGTCCGGGTCGTTCGGGGGCGGTCTATGCTCGGGGCGGTTCGCGGCTCGCGGTTCACCGCTCGGGGGGTCCGTGCCGTGCCGCGTCGCCGAGCGCGTCACCCGACGCGCGGTCAGCCCCGTGTGCGGCAACCGGCGGGGGGTCGGTACGACCACCCTGCGCGCCTACCCGTCGGCCGCGGGGGTGATGGCCATCATCGAGGTCGTCAAGACCGCGCGCCGAACCGTCGGCCGTGCCGACCGCACGTCACCGCCCGCCCCGCACGGACGGTCGGTGGGCGGCGGCTCGCCACCCGTCCGTACCCTCCTCCCGTGAAGGAGGTGCCGTCGTGCACACCCTGACCACCGTCGACTTCCTCGTCCGGCTCGCCACCGGCGTCGCCTGCGGCGCGCTGATCGGCGTCGAGCGCCAGTGGCGGGCCCGGATGGCCGGCCTGCGCACCAACGCCCTGGTCGCCGCCGGCGCCACCCTCTTCGTGCTCTACAGCGAGGCCGTCGGCGACACCGGCAGTCCCACCAGGGTCGCGTCGTACGTCGTCTCCGGCATCGGCTTCCTCGGCGGTGGCGTCATCCTGCGCGACGGCGCCGGCGTGCGCGGCCTCAACACCGCGGCCACGCTGTGGTGTTCGGCCGCCGTCGGGGTGCTGGCCGCCGCCGGCGAACTGCAGCTGGCCGTCCTCGGCACGCTCGCCGTGCTCGCCGTCCACCTGGTGCTGCGCCCGGCCGGCCGACTGCTCGACCGGGCCCCGCAGTCCGGCAGCGACCCGGACTCCACCAGCCGCGCCACCATCCACCTGGAGTGCGACCGCAAGTCCGAGACCCACATCCGGGCCCTGCTGCTCCAGGCCCTCGCCGCCTCCGGGCTCGCCCCGACCGGTCTGCGGGCCCGCCGCACCGACAGCGGGGACGCCACCAGCCTGCGGGCCACCGTCGCGATCACCGGGTCGGTCGCCCCGGCGCTCGAACAGGTCGTCACCCGGCTGTCGTTGGAGCCGGGCGTGCGCGACCTGCACTGGCACCTGGAGGACGAACCGGAGGACCCCGGCAACCCGGCGCTCGCCTGAGGCCGTAGCGCCGTCGCGCCGTCGCCGTCGCCGTCGCCGTCGCCGTCGCCGTCGCCGTCGCCGTCGCCGTCGCCGTGCCGCCGCGCCGCCGTGCCACCGCAGGCCCCGCACGCCCCGGAACCGCCGCCCGACCCCGCCCGAACCGACTGGAGGCCCGATGCCGACCCCCGAACCCGAGCACGGGCCGCTGGTGCCGATGCTGCTGGTGCTGACCGTGGTCACCGGAGTGGTGGACGCGGTCAGCTACCTCGAACTCGGCCACGTCTTCGTCGCCAACATGACCGGCAACGTGGTGTTCCTCGGCTTCGCCCTGGCCGGCGCCGCCAACCTCTCCGCCACCGCCTCGCTGGCCGCCCTCGCCGCCTTCCTGCTCGGCGCGCTGGCCGGCGGTCACCTCGCCCGTCGTCTGCCCGGCCACCGCGGTCACCTGCTGACCGCCGCCGTCGCCGTCCAGTCGGCGCTGGTCGCGGCGGCCACCGTGCTGGCGGCCGTGGCCGGCCACACCGGCGACCCGGCCCGCTACGTCCTGATCGGGCTGCTCGGCTTCGCCATGGGCGGCCAGAACGCGGTGGTCCGCGCCCTGAAGGTGCCCGACCTCACCACCACCGTGCTCACCATGACCATCACCGCCCTGGCCGCCGACCGCACCGGCCCCCGCCGTCTCGCCTCCGCCGTCTGGATGTTCGCCGGTGCCCTCCTCGGCGCCGTCCTCGTCCTCCGCGCGAACGTCCCCCTCGCCCTCGCCCTGGCCCTCGTGCTGCTCCTCGCCGTCGCCGCCCTCACCCACCGCGCGGCCAGGCCCACCCCCGCCCCGGCCTGGACCCGCCCCCGCTGACCCGGCGACGACGGCCCCGGAGTCGCGGTCCGCCCGATGCGCTACCGTCCCGGCAGGCCGCGGCCTACGGATCGTCGTGAGGGACAGGTGAGTTGCATGGGCGCCGGCGCCTGGTCGTACGCGGTTCCCCATCGGGAGGACCTTCAGGCCGCCCTGGACGCGCTGAGGGAGAAGGTCTTCGCGGAGGACGGGTACGACCTGCGGGAGGGGCTCGGATCGCTCGCGGAGCTCATGGACTCCGGCCGGCTCGACGAGCAGGGCGCGCACTCCGTGCTCGACGTGGTCACCGTGGTCCACTGCGCCGTCGACGAGGAGGACCACGGCGATGTCCGGGTGGTGGAGGGGGCCGAGGCCGTGGAGCTGTTCGGCACCGACCGGCCTTCGCTGGACGTCGTCCGCGCCGCCGAGGAGAAGGGCGCGGGCGACATCGACTTCCCGCCCTCCTTCCGGGGCTCGGGCTGTTGCACGGTCACCTACGGGCCGGACGGCGCTCCTGACGGCCTCTACTTCTGGGGCGTCACCGGCGACTGACGGGCCGGGGTCGGGCCCCGGCCCCGGTCAGTCCTCGCTGCGGTGGCCGGCGCGGCCGCTCCAGCGGGGTTCGAGGCGGGCCCAGCCGGTGCTCCAGGCGGTCTCGGCACGGCGGTCGAGGGCGTGGAGGCGCAGCCGGAGGGCGAGCGCGAGCAGGGCCAGGAGGGCGAGGAGGGCCCCGGCGCCCGTGCAGGCGGCGGAGACCGCGAGGGCCACGCGGTCGGCCGGGGGAGCGGAGACGGCGCCGGCCGGATCGACCCAGACGGGGACGTGGCTGCCGGTGACGGCGGAGTGCGGGGCCTGGACGGTGCCGACGTGCCGGGTGCCGTCGGGGGCGGTCCAGGCCGCGTCGGCGTCGATCCGGTTGCTGTAGCCGCCGGCGAAGCGGCTGCCGACGGCGGTGGCGCGGTCCGGGACGCCGCGGACCACGGCGTCGACCTGCTGCAGCCGTGCGCGGTCGGTGTCGGCCAGGTGGGCGGTGGAGCGGTAGAGGAGCAGGGAGCCGCCCGTGGCGAGGGCGAGCGCGAGCACCGCGCCGAGCAGGGCGGACAGCCAGGCGCGGGCCCGGGAGCGGTCGAGGGGGCGGACGAGCGGCTCGTGCCGGGCACCGAGGGCCCGCCGCAGCTGTCGGCCGGCGCGTCGGGGGAGCGACGCGGGCCGGGCCGGACGGGGTGTGCTGGACACGGTGAGGGCTCCTCAGGGACGCGGGGGCGCAGGGTGGTTCCCGCCCCAATCTCCCCCCGGCGGGCCTCCGCGCACAAGACTCGTGCGCGCCCGGAGGACCGCCAGGGCCGCTCGGCCCCGCAGTCGGGACGTTCGGCCCTCGGCATCCGCCGGGCGGTCCGGGCAGGCTGGGGAGCGGCGGCGCCCTCCCGGTGCTTGGGCGCGGCCGTGGCCCGGTTCGGCCGTGGGGGCGCCGGGTCGAGGTATGGGGCAGGGGGTGGTCGTGGGGTCACCCCCTGCCTGTGCCGTGCCCGGCACCTGGCCGCTCTCCGCCCGTGCCCCGCAGGGAAGCTGACGACGTCCCAGGTCATGGCCTTATTCTGCCCGGATATACACTCGGAGTATACGCCGGGTGTATGTTTCCCTCCATGAGTGTTCCTTTGACCCTCCTGGGGCTGCTGGAGCGTGAGCCCAGCCACGGCTACGACCTCAAGCGCGACTACGACGCCCTCTTCGGCCGCGGCAAGCCCCTTCCGTACGGTCAGGTCTACGCGACCCTCGGCCGACTGGCCCGCGACGGCAAGGTGATGGCCGGCGAGGCGGAGCCCGGCGACGGGCCCGAGCGCAAGCGGTACGTCATCACCGAGACCGGGGCGACCGAGTTCGAGACCTGGCTGCGGGAACCGGTCGCACCCGAGCCCAACCTCCAGTCCGTGCTGTTCACCAAGGTGGTGCTGGCCCTGATGCTGGGCCGCGACGCCGAGCACTACCTGGACACCCAGCGCGCCGCCCACCTGCGCCGGATGCGCGAACTCACCGAACTGCGCCGCACCGGCGCCCTGGTGGACGCCCTGCTCGCCGACCACGGCCTGTTCCACCTGGAGGCCGACCTGCGCTGGATCGACCTCACCGCCGCCCGCCTGGACGCGCTCGCCGCGGAGGTGAACGCATGACCGCGGTCATCGAGGCCCGGGACGTCGCCCTCGCCTTCGGCGAGACGCCGGCGCTGCGCGGGGCGAGCCTGTCCGTGGAGGCCGGCGAGGTGCTCGCCGTCATGGGCCCCAGCGGCTCGGGCAAGTCGACGTTGCTCCACTGCCTGGCCGGCATCCTGGTGCCCGACGCGGGCGAGGTGCTGTTCGGCGGGAAGCGACTGGACGCGATGCCGGAGGCGCAGCGCAGTGCCCTGCGCCGCGACAGGTTCGGCTTCGTGTTCCAGTTCGGCCAGCTGGTGCCGGAGTTGACGGCCGAGGAGAACGTCGCCCTGCCGCTGCTGCTGAACGGCGTGCGCCGTTCCGCCGCGCTGGCGGAGGCCCGGCCGTGGTTCGCCCGGCTCGGCCTGGACGGCCTGGAGAAGCGCCGCTCCGGCGAGCTGTCGGGCGGTCAGGCGCAACGGGTCGCGCTGGCCCGCGGGTTGGTGGCCCGCCCGCAGGTGCTGTTCGCCGACGAGCCGACCGGCGCCCTGGACTCGCTGACCGGCGAGCAGGTGATGGACCTGATGGTCGCCTCGGCCCGCGAGCAGGGCACCACCGTCGTCCTGGTGACCCACGAGCCCCGGGTCGCCGCCTTCGCCGACCGCGAGGCGATCGTCCGCGACGGCAAGGCCCGTGCGCTCTCGGCCGGAGCCGGAACGGTGGCCCCGTGATCGCCTTCTCGCTCCGCCTGGCCGTCAGCGGCGGCCGGGAGGCGGTGGCCCGGCTGCTGATGATCGCGGCGGCGGTCGCGATCGGCGTCGGGCTGCTGCTGTCCACGCTCGCCAGCATGAACGCGATCGAGCGGGCCAACCAGCGCCAGGTCTGGCTCGATACGGGCGCCGCGAGCCGGACCGGGGCCGCGCCGGTCGACCCGCTCTGGTGGCGGCCGCACCTGGACTACTACGACGGCTCGGACATCCGCGAGGTCGACCTCGCCGCCACCGGGGCGACCTCGCCCGTCCCGCCGGGGCTCGACCGCCTGCCGGCCCCCGGGGAGTACTACGCCTCCCCGGCCCTGGCCGAGCTGCTGCGCAAGGTCCCGGCCGTCGAACTCGGTGACCGCATCCCCGGCCGGATGGTCGGCAGGCTGAACGACTCGGCGATGCCGTCCCCGGACACCCTGGCCGTGCTCGTGGGCCGGACGGTCGACGAGGTCAAGGGCGCGCACGGGGCCGTCGCCGTCACCACCATCGCCACGACCCGACCCGAGTGCGGGAACGGTGACTGCCTGAGCCGGGGCATCCGGGGCGATGCGATGACGCTCATCCTGTCCGTCGTGGGCGGTGCGATGATCTTCCCGGTGCTGATCTTCATCGGCACCGCGACCCGCCTGTCCGCCGCCACCCGGGAGCAGCGGTTCGCCGCGATGCGGCTGGTCGGCGCCACCCCGCGGCAGATCGCGCTGATCGCCGCGGTCGAGTCCACCGTCGCCGCGGTGGCCGGTACGGTCGCCGGCTTCGGCCTCTACCGCGCGCTGCGCTCGCCGGCGGCCGAGGTGCCCTTCACCGGCGGCCGCTTCCACCTCGACGACCTGACCCTGACCGGGCTCCAGATACTGGGCACCGCCCTGGCCGTGCCGTTGGCCGCAGCGGTCGCGGCCCGGTTCGCGCTGCGCCGGGTCGCCATCTCCCCCCTGGGCGTCAGCCGGCGGGTCACCCCGCAGCCGCCCCGGGCCTGGCGGCTGATCCCGCTGCTGGCCGGGCTCGCGGAGCTGGTGTACTTCGTCGGCCGCCGCCCGGCCACCGGCAACGGGCAGGCCGCGGCCTACCTGCCCGGGTTCCTGCTGGTGATGCTGGGCCTGGTGATCGCCGGGCCGTGGCTGACCATGGTCGCCGCCCGTACGGTCGCCCGCCGCACCGGCCGCCCGGCCACGCTGATCGCGGTGCGCCGGCTCGCGGACGACCCGAAGACCGGGTTCCGCGCGGTCAGCGGCCTGATCCTGGCACTGTTCGTCACCACGTCGACGGTTTGCATCATCGGCACGATCAACGCCAACCGCGGTTCGCTGGGCGGCGATCCGATGTCCCGGGCGTCCGTGGTGCAGGGCGAGTTCCGGGACGGCCGGCCGCCGTTGGCGGGCTCGACGCCGGAGCGGGTGCTGGCCGAGGTGCGGGCGGTGCCGGGCTTCAAGGGCCTCGCGGTGGTCCACAGCAATCCGGACGGGCTCGCGAAGTACCCCGTGAACCCGCGCCCGGACGCCCCGCTCATGACCCCCGGCCTGGTGTCCTGCGCGGACCTCGCCCGGATCCCCGTGGTCGGCCACTGCGCGGCCGGGGCGAGCGTCGCCGCCGTCCCTCTGCGCGACTTCCTCAACCTCACGTCGCACCCCGACACCGAGTGGCCCGCCGCCCCGATCTCCGCGGAGGAGGTCGCCGGGCTCCCGGTCCAGGCGCTCTACGCCACGACCGACGGATCGGCGGCGGCGAAGGAACGGGTCCGGACGGTCTTCACCGCGGCATGGCCGGACCACGACGCGCACACGGTCGGCGACTGGGCCACCGAAGGTCAGCAACAGCTCGCCGGATGGCGGCAGTTGGCGAACGTCGTGCTGCTGACCACGCTTCCGATCGCCGGGTGCAGCCTCGCGGTCAGCGTGGTGGCCGGGCTCTCCGACCGCAGGCGGCCGTTCGCGATGCTGCGGCTCACGGGGTCGCCGCTGCGCCTGCTGCAGCGGGTGATCGCGCTGGAGAGCGTGCTGCCGCTGCTGGCGGTGGCGGTGATCTCGCTCGGCGCGGCCTTCGCCGCCGCGGCCCTGTTCCTCTCGTCCCAGATGGACTACGGCCTGGTGTCGCCCGGGGCGGTGTACTTCGGCGTCGTCGCCCTCGGCATCGTCGCCTCGGTCGGGATCATCGCCTCCACCCTGCCGCTGCTGAAGCGGATCACCGGGCCGGAGGCGGCCCGCAACGGCTGACCACCCCGGCCCGGAGGCTGCCCCGCCGCCCGCCCTCAGCGGGCGACGGGGTAGCCGTGCGTCCCGGCCCGCACCTGCGGGGACAGCCCCGGCAGCCAGCTGCCGAGGACCAGCGCGGACGGGTAGAACATCGGCTCCGGCAGCGCGTCCACCGGGAAGCGCTCCCAGCCGGCGCAGGCGTGCGGCTCGGTGACCACGGCCTCGGCCAGGCTGGGCGGCGCCAGCACGGCGGCGGTCAGCCTGGGCCGGCCGAGCTCGTGGTCGAGGTGGACGGCGAGCACCCGCATCTCCTCGGCGGGCAGCACGATGCCGGTCTCCTCGGCGAGTTCGCGGGCCGCGGTCCGCTCGAAGGACTCGCCGAGGTCGACCTTGCCGCCGGGCAGGCTCCAGGTGGGCGGCTCGCCGGCGGTGGTCCGGCGGCCGATCAGCACCCGGCCGTCCCCGGTGGGCACGATGATCCCCGCGCCGAGCAGCGGTGCGGTCGGTGCTGTGCTCAACTCGCCATCTCCTTCAGCAGGTCACCAGTTGGCGCGGTCGTAGTCCTTGAGGAAGCAGCCGTACAGGTCCTCGCCGGCCTCGCCGCGCACGATCGGGTCGTACACCCGCGCCGCGCCGTCGACCAGGTCGAGCGGGGCGTGGAAGCCCTCGTCGGCGAGCCGCATCTTGTCCGGGTGCGGGCGCTCGTCGGTGATCCAGCCGGTGTCCACGGCGGTCATCAGGATGCCGTCGGACTGGAACATCTCCTCCGCGCTGGTGCGGGTGAGCATGTTGAGCGCGGCCTTGGCCATGTTGGTGTGCGGGTGGCCGGCGCCCTTGTAGCCGCGCGCGAACACGCCCTCCATCGCGGAGACGTTGACCACGTACTTGCGGCGGGACGAGGAGGCGGCCATCGCCGGGCGCAGCCGGCTGATCAGGATGAACGGCGCGGTGGAGTTGCAGAGCTGGACCTCCAGCAGCTCCATCGGGCCGACCTCCGAGACGGTCTGCACCCAGCTGTTGGTGTCCGCGAGGTCGGGCACCAGGCCGCCGGCGTCGATCGCGGTGCCGGCCGCGATCCGGGCGGGCGTGGCGGAGCCGGTGACCAGGGCCAGCGAGGTGACGTCCTCGGCGGTGATCCGCTGCACGTCGCCGCCCGCCTGGTGGGGGAGTGCGGGCAGGTCGACGCTGCCGCTGCCGAAGCGGCCGATGGTGGTGGCCTGCGGCAGCTCGCCGGCCGGCAGCGGCGCGGACTCGGCGTTCACCAGCTCGCGGTAGGACTCCGGCGGGCGGCGCACGGTCTGCGCGGCGTTGTTGATCAGGATGTCCAGCGGGCCGTCGGCGGCGACCTCGTCGGCCAGCGCCAGCACCTGGGCCGGGTCGCGCAGGTCGATGCCGACGATCTTGAGGCGGTGGATCCACTCGGCGCTGTCCGGCATCGCCTTGAAGCGGCGGATCGCGTCGTTGGGGAAGCGGGTGGTGATGGTGGTGTGGGCGCCGTCGCGCAGCAGCATCAGCGCGATGTACATCCCGATCTTGGCGCGGCCGCCGGTGAGCAGCGCGCGCTTGCCGGTGAGGTCGGCGCGGGCGTCCCGGCGGGCGCGGTTCTTGACCGCGCAGTTCTGGCAGAGGTTGTGGTAGAAGGCGTCGACCTCGACGTACCGCTGCTTGCAGGTGTAGCAGGAGCGCGGGCGCTCCAGGATGCCGGCGATCTCGGTGGTGGTGACGGTGGTCAGGCCGAAGGCGCCGGCCGTCTCGTCGTCGATCCGGCTCGGCGCACCGGTGGCGGTGCGGGCGGTGACCTCACGGTCGTTGGCGGTCTTGCGGGCCCGGGTCTCCTGGCGGCGACGCTGCTTCAGGGTGCGGAATATGCCGCCGACGGCCTGGCGGACGGTGATCGCGTCCGGGTGGTCCACGTGCAGCTCGTCGAGCTCGGCGATCACCTCCAGGCAGAGCCTCAGCCGCTCGGGGTCGAGGCCGGGACCGTAGTCGATCTCCTCGGCGTCCCCGATCCGGTCCGGCGCGATGTCCGGCCGCGCGATGTCCGTCTGTTCGATGTCCGTCTGCCCGATGCTCACGCCTGCTGCCGCTTTCCCGTTCGCCACGCCCACACGCGTGAAGCCATGCCCGTTACCGCGTGAATGCTACGGGAGCGGTCCGGACCGGGGCGAAAACCGGACGTCGGAGGGGGTCTTTGGATGATCCTCCATGTCTACGCGCGGAGCATTGATCACGGTTTGTGGACAGCCCCAGCAAAGCTCCTCGAACTGGCTTTTGGCCCCGCCCTCACGGAGAATCGAATGCTGGGTGCCGGGCGCCCGAGTGCGCTCCGGCGGCATCGCCGCAACCGCACCCGAGGTGTATCCCCCAGCCAGAGAGCCCTTCTTCATGCGCTTCCTGAACGACCTCAAGCCCTCGTACGACCTGACGTACGACGACGTCTTCATGGTCCCCAGCCGTTCCGCCGTGGGCTCCCGGCAGGGCGTGGACCTCTCCTCGAACGACGGCACCGGCACCACCATCCCGCTGGTCGTGGCCAACATGACCGCCATCGCCGGCCGCCGGATGGCCGAGACCGTCGCCCGCCGCGGCGGCCTGGTCGCCATCCCGCAGGACATCCCCACCGAGGTCATCGCCGAGGTCGTCTCCTGGGTCAAGCAGCGCCACCTGGTCTTCGACACCCCCATCACGCTCGCCCCGGGCGCCACCGTGGCCGAGGCCGTCTCGCTGCTGCCCAAGCGCGCCCACGGCGCCCTCGTGGTGGTCGAGGACGGCAGGCCGGTCGGCGTGGTCACCGAGTCCGACTGCCAGGGCGTGGACCGCTTCACCAGCCTGGCCGACATCATGTCCCGCGAGCTGCTGGTGCTGGACGAGGGCATCGACCCGCGGACCGCCTTCGACAAGCTCACCGAGGCGCACCGCAAGCTCGCCCCGGTCGTGGACGGCGAGGGCCGGCTGGTCGGCCTCCTCACCCGCAAGGGCGCGCTGCGCGCCACCCTCTACACCCCGGCCCTGGACGCGGCCGGCAAGCTGCGGATCGCCGCCACCGTCGGCATCAACGGCGACGTCGCGGGCAAGGCCGAGGCGCTGATCGAGGCCGGCGCCGACGTGCTGGTGGTCGACACCGCGCACGGCCACCAGGAGTCCATGATCAGCGCGCTGCGCGCGGTGCGCGGACTGGACCCGCGGGTCCCGATCGTGGCCGGCAACGTGGTCTCCGCCGTCGGTGTCCGCGACCTGGTCGAGGCGGGCGCCGACATCCTCAAGGTCGGCGTCGGCCCCGGCGCCATGTGCACCACCCGGATGATGACCGGCGTCGGCCGGCCGCAGTTCTCCGCCGTCCTGGAGTGCGCCGCCGAGGCGCGCCGGCTCGGCAAGCACGTCTGGGCGGACGGCGGCGTGCGCCACCCGCGCGACGTCGCGATGGCGCTGGCCGCCGGCGCCTCCAACGTGATGATCGGCTCCTGGTTCGCCGGTACCTACGAGTCCCCGGGCGACCTCCAGACCGCCGCCGACGGCCGCCAGTACAAGGAGAGCTTCGGCATGGCCTCGGCCCGTGCGGTGAGCAACCGCACCGCCCAGGACTCCTCGTACGACCGGGCCCGCAAGGCGCTGTTCGAGGAGGGCATCTCGCACTCCCGGATGTTCCTCGACCCGGCCCGCCCGGGCGTCGAGGACCTGATCGACTCGATCATCGCGGGCGTCCGCAGCTCCTGCACCTACGCGGGCGCTGCCAGTCTGGAGGAGTTCCACGAGAAGGCGATCGTGGGCATCCAGAGCGCGGCCGGCTACGCCGAGGGCAAGCCGCTGCACTCCAGCTGGGCCTGATCGCCGCCGGCGCCCGCGGCGCCCGCGTCCGTACCGCCGGCCGGCCGGTTCCTCGCCTCGGGGAGCCGGGCGGCCGCGGCCGTCACGGAGGCCTGCCGCCCGGTGCCCGGCACCCCGTCCGGTCCGGTGCCCGGTACGCCGTCCGGACCGGCGCCCGGCACCCCGTCCGGCCGGGGTGGGAGCAGTGCTCCGAGCGGGAGCAGCAGGGCGCGGCCGAGCAGTCCGACCGAACCGTCCAGCGCGGCGGCGAAGGCCCGGGCCGCGCCCGGCAGGTACCGCAGCTCCCACAGCGCCTCCACGGCGTTCCAGGCGCCCTCCCGGGCGGCCCCGACCGACCAGACGCCGAGCAGGTGGGGGAGCGGCTCGGCGAGCTCCAGCAGGTCGGGGCCGGGCATCAGCTGCTCCCGGACGGCCGTCTCCACCTCGGCCAGCACCCGGTTGATCCGGTGGTAGTCCTCCTCGACGGCGGCGGGCTCGCAGCCCCGGCGGCGGCAGGTGTCCACGACGGCCAGCGGCAGGTCGTGCTGGATGTGGGCGTTCATCCCGGCCAGTGCGAACTGCAGCGGGTGCACTCCCGGGTGGGCGCGCAGCGCGAACAGCGGCCGCCAGCAGGCGGGCGGCTCCCGTCCGGCCGCGTCGGCGGCCACGGCCCGCAGGTAGTGCCCGGCGAACACCACGTCCAGCTCGGCCGTCGCCCGCGGGTCGACGAAGCACCCGTGGTCCAGCCGGTCGCGCACCGCCTGCGTCACGGTGAGGTAGATCCGGTTGAAGACCGCCACGCCGTCGGCCGGGGGCAGCCCCGCCCCGATCCGCCGCAGCCGGTCGATCACCCGCCCGACCGCGGCCGTCCTCGTGGCCGCCCGCGCCCCCGCTGCCGTCGTACGATCCACCGCCGTGCCGGGCATGCGCCACCCTCCGATGCCGATCGTGCACTGATCGCATCATCGTGACAGCGTGGGCGGGTGCCCGGTGGACGCAGCACGAGCCCGTCGAGCCGGTGTCACACGATCAGGCTGATTCCGTCCGTGGCATGGCACGTATTCGGTCATGACGTTGCAGGGGCTTTGCCGATCCCCCACCTCCTGCCATCATCCCTGCCGTGATCAACCGACGAACCCTCATCGCCGCGTTCGCCGCGGCCCCGGCCCTCGGCACCCTCGGTGCCGTCGTGGGAAGCACCCCCGCGAGCGCCGCCGCCGACCTGTACCCCTCCAACACGGCCCTCTACGCCAGCACGACCGTGGTCGAGGGCGTGGACTACGGCCGCCGCTACCGCCGGCACCTGATGGACGACCAGAGCCTGCAGGGCCGCACGTCCGTCGTCCGGACGACCGTCATCGCCCCGCACGGCGGCGGCATCGAGGTCGGCACCTCCGAACTCTGCCTGGCCGTCGCCGGCTACCACCCGGCCGACCTCGCGCCGACCCCGGCCGCCGGGCCGACGCACGACTACTGGATGTTCGAGGGCCTGCGCTCCTCCAACAACAGCGAGCTGCACGTCACCTCGACCCACTGCGACGACGGCGTGGCCCGGGCGATGTGCGGCGGCAGCCTCAACGTGGTGTCGCTGCACGGTTGCACCGCCGCCCAGGCCGGCCTGGAGGCCGGTGCCCAGGCCGTGCTGGTCGGCGGCCTGAACGCCACCCTCCGCCAGTACCTGATGGAGGAGTTCGCGGCGGCGGGCATCCGGGCGGTGACCGCCTCCGGCGAGGAGGAGATCGCGGGCATCTCCCCGGAGAACATCTGCAACCGCAGCCTGCTCGGGATGGGCGCCCAGCTGGAGATGACCACCGAGCTGCGGGCCGCGATGTTCGCCCCGGGCAAGAACACCCGCGCCGACCGGGCGACCAACACCCTGCCGCTGTTCTGGAGCTGTGCGACCGCGGTCCGGGCCGCGATCCGGCGGCTGGAAGCGGGCCAGCCCGTCCTCTGACGGGCCGGACAGCCGGGCAGCCGGACAGCCGGCCGCGGCGCGCGGGGCCGGCGTCAGCCCAGCTCGTACTCCAGGACGTAGGTGTGGGCGCCGGACTCGTCGACGGTCAGCCGGAACTCCCCGGTGATCCCGGCCAGCTCGCCCGCGCCCGTGCCCGGCACCACGCGTATCGTCGTGCCGGCGGTGTCCCAGGCCGTGTGCTGGAGCACGAACGAGCCCGCGCGCCCGTCCAGTTCACCCGTCACGTGCTCCACCGCGACGTACGAGGCCGGGCTGCCGGAGGGGCCCGTGACGGAGAGCATCCGCACCTCGCTCGCCCCGCTCAGCCCGCCCGTGAAGGTCTTGGCGATCCGGACCCGCCCGAAGGCCGCGCCCTCCCGCTCCTCCGTCTCCACCGGCTCGAACGCGGTGAGCTCGAACGACCCGCTCGCCCTGTTCCCCATGGCACCGTCCCCTCGTCGACCGTCCACTGCTGGTCGGCCGGCTCCCCGCCGACCGCGAACCGAGCCTTGCACACCCCACTGACAATCGCGTCCGGGCCGCTCGGCGGAGCCGCCGGAGCCGGCGGCGCGGCCCGGTCACGGCTCCCAGCGGATCGCCAGCACCGCCGCGTCGTCGGCCAGCCCGGTGGCCCCGACCCAGTCGCCGACGTCCTCCAGCACGGCGTCCAGCAGGTCCGCCGGCGAGCCGCCGTGCAGGCCGGGCAGCCGCTCCGCGATGGGGTAGAACCGGCCCCCGGCGTCCCGGGCCTCCGACACCCCGTCGGTGTGCAGGAGCAGGACGTCACCCGGCTCCGGCTCGAAGCGCCGGTCCGGGTACCCGCCGCCGGTGAGCCCGAGCAGCCCCAGCGGCGGCGCCGGGAACGGCGGCTCCAGCTCGCTCACCCGGCCCGCCCGGCGCAGCAGCGGGGGCGGGTGGCCGCAGTTCACCAGCCGCACCGGCCCCCGGTCCGCCGCCACGTCGAGCAGCAGCGCGGTGGCGAACCGCCCCTCGTCCGACGGCCGGGCGGCGAGCGCCGCGTCCAGCCGTTCGGCGAGCCGGCCGGGATCGGGTTCGGTCCGGGCGGCCTCCCGGAACACCCCGAGGACGTCCGCCGCCGTCTCCACCGCCGGCAGTCCGTGCCCCTGGACGTCGCCGAGCAGGATGCGCACCCCGAAACGGGTCTCCACCACGGCGTACAGGTCCCCGCCGATCCGCGCCTCGGCGGCCGCCGCCACGTACCGCACCGCCACGCGCAACGGCCCGATCCGCTCCGGCGGCGGGCGCAGCAGGGCCCGCTGCGCCGCCTCGGCCACCGTCCGGACCTGGAACAGCTCCCGCTCGCGGGCCGCCACCAGGACGACACTGGCGGCGCTGGCCAGGGTCGAGGCCAGGACGGTGACCGGCACGCTGATCCGGACCGAGAGCGGCAGCTGCGCGTTGGCCGACTCCAGCAGCCCGACGGTGAGCAGCGCCACCGCACCGACCAGCAGCGGCACCCGGGCCCGCCGGGTGGTCGCGCCGGCGAGCACCGGGGCCACCGCGAGCAGCGGGGCCAGGGTGGTTCCGGGCCCGATCGCCAGTGCGGCCACGACGGCGGCGACCAGCAGCAGGAGCGCGCCGTAGAGCAGCAGCCGGGTCCGCCTCGGCAGGTGCAGCGGCGGCACCCCGTCCGGGCCGTCGGCGGTCACGCGTCCTCCAGTGGTGCCGGTCGGTCGCTCCGGCGGGTCGATCCCGGGGGTGGTCCGGCCGGTCGGTGTGCAGATCGGTCGGCCGGGGCGGGTCGGGTCCGGCCGCACCCCGGTCCGCCGGCCGCCCGGCCCGGCGTACGGTCGGAGGCCCCCGGCGGAACGAGGGCCTCCGGTCCACTGTCCCTGCCCGGCCCCGGGTCAGCACCTCGGCCGCGGGTCGCGCGCCGGCGCGCACTACGCTGGGCCGGGAGATGAGACGCAAGAGCCGCCGACCGGCCTCCCCCCTCCCGCAGCGCCACGGCGTGGACCCGGTGCACCTCCGGCTGCCGCTCGAAGGCCCCTGGTCGACGGTGCGGGACCACCTGGTGGACCGGCTGCCCGCCGTCCCGGCCGAGCGGATCGACGCGGCCCTGCGGGACGGCGAGATCGTCGGCGAGCACGGCCCCGTCGCCCCGGCGGAGCCGTTCCGGCCCGGCGCCCACCTCTGGTTCCACCGGGACCGGCCCGAGGAGGTGCGCGTCCCCTTCGAGCTGGTCGTGCTGCACCGCGACGAGCACCTGGTGGTCGTCGACAAACCGCACTTCCTGGCCACCACCCCGCGCGGCCGGCACGTGGCCGAGACGGCGCTGTCCCGGCTGCGGCACAGCCTCGACCTGCCCGCGCTCAGCCCCGCCCACCGCCTGGACCGGCTCACCGCGGGCCTGGCCATGTTCGTCGTCCGCCCGGAGGACCGCGGCGCCTACCAGACGCTGTTCCGGGACCGCCTGGTGCGCAAGGAGTACCGGGCGATCGCCGCGTACGACCCGGAGCTGAGCCTGCCGCGCACCGTGCGCAGCCACATCGTCAAGGAGCGCGGGGTGATCGCCGCGCGGGAGATCGACGCCCCGCCGAACAGCGAGAGCCGGATCGACCTGCTGGAGCGCCGCGACGGCCTGGCCCGCTACCGGCTGCGGCCGCTGAGCGGGCGCACCCACCAGCTGCGGCTGCACATGTGCGGCCTCGGACTGCCGATCCTCGGCGACCCGGTCTATCCGGTGGTGCTGACCGAGCCGGCCCCGGACGACTTCCGCGGCCCGCTGCAGCTGCTCGCCTCGACCGTCGAGTTCACCGACCCGCTGACCGGCCGCGAGCGCCGTTTCGAGACCCGCCGCACGCTGGCGGCCTGGACCGACCCCCAGGGCTGGGCCGACGGCGCCGCGACCGGGTCCCAGGACGTTCACAGGCCCTGAGGGGCGGGCCGCGCGGAGCGGGCCGTGGTCAGGCCAGCAGCGTCCGGGCCACGTGGTCGGTGTCCAGGTACTCGCGGACGGCGGTGATCAGGCCGTCCGTCACGGTGAACACCCCCAGGCAGCGGTTCTCGTACGCGGCGCCGTTGGCGGCCGTGCCGACGGTGGTCCACTCGGCCACCGCCTGCGGGCCGTCGGCGAGGACGTGGGTGAGGGTGATGACCGGCAGGCCGTCGGCGGCGAACAGGGCACCGACCCGGCCGAGGAAGTCACCGAAGATCTCCTGCTTGCCGTGCCAGGTGCGGGAGAGCGGGAGGCCGCCCGGGTAGCTCCAGGTGGCGTCCTCGGCGAACAGGGCGATCGCGGCCTCGCGGTCGCCCGCCGCGAGGAGGGTGACGTAGTCGGTGACGACGGTGCGGGCGTCGGGGTGCTGCACGGTGGGCTCCTGCGGTTCGTCCGGGCGGGGCCGTCCCGCTCGTGGCACCAGACAACCGCCGGGGCGGCCCGCCGGGCCAACAACCGCGGCGGTGGCCCGACAACCGTCCGTTGTCCACGCGGGCGGGGCGGCCGCTCGGGCGGGTGGGGCGGCCGTTCAGGCGGGTGGGTCGGTCCCCGGGGGCAGCTCCAGCTCGAACCAGACCACCTTGCCGTCCTTGGTCCGGCGGCTGCCCCAGCGGTGCGCGAGCTCGTTGACCAGGTGGATGCCCCGGCCGCCCTCGTCCTCGCTGCGGGCACGGCGGATCCGCGGCACCTCGGACTCCTGGTCGGCGACCTCGACGGTGAGCACCCGGTTGCAGTACAGCCGCAGCTGGGTGGGCGATCCGGCGTGCACCAGGGCGTTGGTGATCAGCTCGCTGGTGAGCAGTTCGGCCCAGTCGGCGAGCGCGTCGAGCCCCCAGGCGGTCAGCGTCTCGCGGGTGAAGCGGCGCGAGTGGGCGACCATGGCGTGGTCCCCGGTGAGCGGGAGGGTGGCGATCCGGTCGGCTCCCCGCGGGCGGACCTGCGCCATGATGACGGCGATGTCGTCCTCGCCGGTGGTCTCGGTGAGCCGGCTCAGGACGGCCTCGCAGGTCTGCTCCAGCGAGTCGCGCCGGTCGGCGACGGTCCGGCAGAGCAGCTCCAGCCCCTCGTCCAGGTCCTGGCCCCGGCGCTCGACCAGGCCGTCCGTGTAGAGCGTGAGGATGCCCTCCTCGGGGAGGGTGAACTCGGCGTTCTCGAAGGCGACTCCGCCCACCCCGAGCGGAATGCCGGACGGCAGTTCGACCAGGTGCGCCCGCCCCTCGGTGTCGGCGACCACGGGCGGCAGGTGCCCGGCGCTGGCCGCGGTGCAGTGGCGGTCCACCGGGTCGTACACCACACAGACGCAGGTGGCGAACTGGCCCTCGCCGACCGTCGCGGTCGCCTCGTCCAGCCGGTACAGCACCCGCGCCGGGTCCAGGTCCAGGGTGATCAACGTCCTCGCCACCGTGCGGAGCTGGCCCATCGTGGCGGCGGCCCGGATGCCGTGGCCCATCACGTCGCCGACGATCAGCGCGACCCGCCCGGAGGACAGCGGCACCACGTCGAACCAGTCGCCGCCGACCTCGCTGACCACGCTGCTCGGCAGGTAGCGGTAGGCGAGGTCCAGCCCGAGGGTGCGGTGCACCTCCTGCGGCAGCAGACTGCGCTGGAGGGTGAGCGCGGTGTCCCGCTCGCGGCGGTAGAGCCGGGCGTTGTCGATCGCCAGCGCGGTGCGGGCGGCCAGCTCCTCGGCCAGCGAGCGGTCCTCCGGGCCGAACGGTGCCGGGTTGCGGGTGCGGACGAACTCCGCGCCGCCCAGCACGTGTCCGCGCGCCACCAGCGGCACCATCAGGTACGAGTGCACCCCGGCGTCCAGGCCCGGCTGCACCCGGTCGGGCGAGGCGACGATCCGGCGCAGCTCCTCCTCGGTCACCTCGGCGACCAGGATCGAGCGCCGGGTGCGCAGGCTCTGCGCGTACAGGCCGGCCGACTGCGAGGTCTCGCCCACCCCGTCGGCGGCCTCGTGCATGGCGCCGTCCGAGCCGGTGTCGCCGACCGCGACCGCCCGCATCAGCACCGGGCCCTCCGCCGGGACGGCCCCGGGCTCCTCGCCGCTGAGCACCGCCTCGCGCAGGTCCACGGTGACGAAGTCGGCGAAGCGCGGGATCACCACCTCCACCAACTCCCGGGCCGTGCGGTACAGATCGAGCGTGGTGCCGATCCGGTTGCTGGCCTCGTTCAGCAGCGACAGCCGCTGCTGGGCGGCCCACGCCTCGTCCAGCGCCCGCTGCCGGGCGGCGGCCGCGTCGCGCTCGCGGGTGAACAGCAGCGCGTTGTCGATCGAGACGGCCGCCCGCAGCGCCAACTCCCCGGCCAGCGCCACGTCGGCCTCCTCGTACGGGCGCTCGACCAGGGTGCGGTAGAAGCCCGCCACGCCGACCGGCGTGCCGCGCGCGATCAGCGGGACCGCCATGAACGACTGCACGTTCTGCTCCCGGACGGCGGCCCGGCGCACCGGGTCCTCGGCGAACCAGGCCATGCCCTCCTCGTCCATCCGCGGCACCAGCACCGGCTTGCGGTGCGCCAGGCACCACGCGTACGGCGAACCGGGCAGGAAGCGGTGCAGGTTGCCGGTGCGGTCGATCGGGGCCAGGGTCGAGCCGCGCACCGAGTGGAAGGCCATCCGCCGCAGCAGTGCCGAACCGTCCACCGGGGCGGTCGCCTCGCGCTCGCCGCGGACCAGCTCCTCCAGCACCTCCACCACCACCGTGTCGGCCAGCCTCGGCGTCGCCACCTCGGCCAGCTCCTGGGCTGTCTGGGCGAGATCGAGCGTGGTGCCGATCCGGGTGGAGGCCACGTTGACCAGCGCCAGGCGCTCCTGCGCGGCCTTGGCCTCGCGCAGCGCCTGCTGCCGGGCCAGCACCGTCCGGTGCTGGCGCAGGTACAGCCGGGCGTTGTCGATCGCGACGGCGGCGCGCGAGGCCAGCTCGTCGCCGAGCGTGATGTCGGCCGCCGCGAAGGACTCCCGCGAGCCGCGCCGCGAGTACACCACCATGCCGAGCGTCGTGCCGCGCGCCACCAGGGGGGTGATCCGCACCGAGCGCGGGCGGTCGCCGATGAAGGCCTGGCGGCGGCTCTCGTTGAGGCGCTCGCTCAGCGCCGGCAGCTCCCAGGACGGCACCACCACCGTGCGCCCGCCGGTCAGCGCCCGGGCGTACGGGGAGTCCGGCGGCAGCTCGTACACGGCGTCCAGCGGCAGCGCCTCGGCCGGGTACTGGTTGTCGGCGGAGGCGATCGCCAGGCGCCGTACCAGCAAGGGGGCGTCCGGTGGGGACGGCTCGACGTTCCGGCCGGCCACCAGCTCCTCCAGCCCGAACACCGCGCTGATGTCGGCGACCCTGGGCACCATCGCGTCGACCAGTTCCCGGGCGGTCTGCCGCAGGTCCAGCGTGGTGCCGATCGAGGCGGTCGCGTCGACCAGCAGGGACAGCCGCTCCTGGGCGCGGGCGGCCCGGGCGTCGGCGTGGAACCGCTCGGTGATGTCGATGACGGTCGCGCACACCCCGAGCACCCGGCCGCCGCGGTCCCTCAGCCGGAAGTAGGAGGCCGACCAGGCGTGGTCGTGGCCCGGGTCGCCCGGGGTGCGGCCGTGCGCGAGGTCGTCCACCACCGGCTCGCCGCTCTCCAGCACCCGGCGCATCACCGCCTCGGACTCGGGGCCGTTGATCCTGGGCAGCACCTCGGTGAGCCGTCGGCCCAGCGGGCGTTCGACGCTCAGGCCGTTGGCGTCCGCCAGCGCCTCGTTCAGCCGGACGAAGCGCAGGTCGGTGTCGAACACCGCCATGCCCACCGGGGACTGGGTGAAGAACCCGTCGAGGAGGGCCAGGTCGGCCTGGAGCCGGTGCAGCGTGGTCACCTCGGAGGCGACCGCCAGCACCATCGGGGCGCCGCCGGGGCCGAGGATCGGATGGGTGCGGAACTCCAGGTCCACCAGGTGCCCGTCCCGGTGCCGGACCGGGAAGACCCCGGACCAGGGCCGGCCCGCCAGGATCTGCCGGAATAGCTGGAGCACCTCCGGCCGGTGCTCGTCGGAGGTCAGCAGGGTCGCGGCCCGGGCACCCACCGCCTCCTGCGCCGGGTGTCCGAGCAGCGCCTCCGCGTCACTGCTCCAGTGCAGGATGCGTCCGTCGGCGTCGATCAGCGCAGTGGCGATCGGCACCATCAGCAGGGCGTCCTGCCGGGGCTGCCCCGCGCGCTGCGCGTAGTGGTCCACCATGGCCAGAGAACCGTCCCAGAAACCGTCCGGAGATCGTTCCCACCAGCAACTGCCATCTTCGCACGCGCTCCCGGGCGGCCGCTCACCGTGGCAGCGGGCGCTCGGGACGTCCTCCCGGGCCGACGTCCGGTGCGTCACCGCAGGGCCGTGGGCCGGCGGGCCGGCCGTGCGGCGTCCGTCTCCGCGCCCGAGCGGGCTTCGGCGGCGCGGGCGGCGAGGGCGATCAGCGCGCCGACCAGGCAGAGCGCGGCCGCGACCAGGACGGCCCGGTCGGCGCCCGCCGCCAGGGCGCGGGCCGCCGCCCCGGGGCCGGGCGAGCCGGGCCGGGCGGATCCGGTGACGGCGACCGTGACCGCCACGCCGAGGGCCGAACCCAGGTAGCGGGAGGTGTTGTTGGCGCCGGAGCCCATCGCCGCCCGGTGCGCCGGGACGCTGCCGATCGCCAGCCGGGCCAGGGCCGCGTTGAGCACCCCGCTGCCGACGCCCGCGACCGCGAGCCCCGGCACCAGCCGCAGCCAGGACGAGCCGGGCGCGAGCCCGTACAGTCCCAGCTCGCCCGCGCCGCAGACCAGCAGGCCGAGGGAGACCTGGGTGGTGGCGGACAGCCGGGCGGCCAGGCGGCGGGCCTGGAGTGCGGAGACCACCGACAGGCCCGACCACAGGGCCAGCACGCCGGCCGCGGCCGGACCGGACAGGCCGAGCACGCCCTGGAGCAGGGTGGGCAGGTAGCTCATGAAGCCGACCAGCGACAGCCCGGTGAACAGCGCCCCGCCGGTGGCCGCGACGAAGCCGGGCTCGCGGAACAGGGCGAGGTCCAGCATCGGCTCCCGGGCCCTCGCCTCGACCACCGCGAACGCCGCCAGCAGCAGCACCCCGCCGGTCAGCAGTGCCACCGCGGTGGGCCGCCCCCAGCCGTCGCGGCCCTCGGCCAGCCCGGCGATCAGGCAGGAGGTGCCGGCGGCGAGGGTGAGCACCCCGTACGGGTCGAGCGCTCGCGGCCGCTCGGCCCGCGACTCGGTGAGGACGGCGACGGCGAAGCCGGCCACCACGGCCGAGCCCGCCGCGATGCCGCCGCCGACCGCGCGCCACCCGGCCCACTGCTGGACCAGCGCGCCGTACACCGGCCCGACCGCGATGCCGAGGCCGACCGCCGCGCCCCAGACGCCGAGTGCCCGGATCCGGTCGGGCCCGGGCGGGTGGGCGTGGCCGATCAGGCCGAGCGCGGGTGCCAGGACGGCCGCCGAGGCGACACCGAGGAGCACCCGGGAGGCCAGGTAGACGGCGCCGCCGGGGGCGAGTGCGGCCAGCGCCTCGGCGGCCGTGAACAGCAGCACGCCGAAGGTGAAGACCCGCTTGCGGCCGTGGTCGTCGGCGGCGCTTCCGGCGGTGAGCAGCAGTGCGGAGATGCCGACCAGGGTGCCGGTGAGGATCCAGGTGCGGCCGGCGGCGCCCAGGTGGGCGGCCTGGGCGGTGGCGGCGAGCGAGGCGGTGGGGGCGGTGTACGCGACGGTGGTCAGGGCGGTCGCCGCCGCGGTGGTCGCCAGCGTGGCGGCGGGCCGGAGGCGCGGGCCCGGGGCGGTGGGGGCGGTGGGTGAGGCGGGTGAGGCGGGTGAGGAGCCAGGTGGTGCGGGGGACATGGGCGTTCCCTCCGGGGGCCGGACCCTTTGGTCTGGTGAATGAACCTTCATCTCGGGCGGCACGCTACCACCGTCAGTCTGTTCATTGAACCCTCAAGGGGGGTGGACTAGGCTGACGCCCATGGCCCTGGGAACCGACTACGAACTGCAGGAGTGCGCACTGGCCCGCGCCCTGGAGGTGGTCGGCGAGCGCTGGAGCCTGCTGATCGTGCGCGACGCGTTCTACGGGGTGCAGCGTTTCAACGACTTCCTCGCCCACCTCGGCATCCCGCGCGCCGTCCTCACCTCGCGCCTCAACGCCCTGGTCGCGGCCGGGGTGCTGCGCAAGGAGCCGTACCAGCGGGCGCCGCTGCGCCACGGCTACCTGCTCACCGGGACCGGCCTCGAACTCTGGGGCCCGCTCTACCAGCTGAGCCGCTGGGGTGGCCGGCACGCCACCGACGGCGGCTCGTACCACCTCTTCGCGCACGCCGACTGCGGCACCGACCTCGACCTAGCGGGCGTCTGTCCCGCCTGCGGCGGCGGGCCCGTCCCGCCGACCGCGGTCGTCATGCGCCCCAACCCCGCCCGCGCCGGCTCCCACCGGGAGGACCCGGTTTCCCGCGCCCTGGTCCGCCCCCACCCGCTGCTCGAACCGATCGCCTCGGCGGCGCCCCCGACCGGCTGACCGCCGGCCCGCACGCCGACGGGGCCGCACGCCGACGGGGCCGCCGGCGTCGTGCCGACGGCCCCGCCCGGGACCGCTGTCACCCGGGAGCGGCGACCGGGGACAGCCCTCAGGGGGTGAAGCGCACCTCCGGGTTGGCGGCGCTCGGCCCGTCGAGCAGCGGTTGCGGGACGCCCTTCAGCTGGAGGTCGAAGAAGGCCCCGACGTACTGCCGGGTGAGCGCGAGGGCGCGCCCGCTCCCGAGGGTGGTGTACGGGCCCTTGGGGAGGCCGAGTCCCTCGATGAAGACCGGGAGGTCGGTGAAGCTGCCGTGGTCGGAGCCGTCGACGGTCAGCAGGCGCTTCCAGCCGTCCAGCCGGGCCCAGCTCGTGACCCAGGACGGGTCCTCGGTGCCGTCGGACAGCGGGTGGCCGATCATCATGAACGGCTTGCCGCCGAGGCCGGACTCGGGCACCAGGTAGTGCATGGTGCCGTCCATGTTCACCCCGGCCCGGATCCGGTCGTCGGTGAGCAGGGCGGGGACGGTGGAGGCGCCACCGGCGGAGTGCCCGGCCATGCCGATCCGGTCGCGGTCGATCAGCCGGGCGTAGCGCCAGGCCGGGTGCGGGCGGTCGGTCAGCCGGTCGATGACGAAGGAGACGTCCTTCGCCCGGCCCGCCTCCAGGCGTGCCGCGGCTTCGTCGCCGACGACCGTGCCGCACGCCGCGCAGGGGAGCGTCCGCCCGTCGGGGAAGGTGGTCCCGGTGTTCTCGTAGGTGTGGTCGATCACCGCGACGACGTAGCCGTGGCTGGTCAGGTCCTCGGCGAGGCCGCTGAGCGTGGCGCGCGGCATGGTGAAGCCGGGCGACAGGACCACCAGCGGGTAGTGGCCGCCCTGCGGGCGCGCCCCGGACTCCGACCACGTCCGGGTTCCGGACACCGCCTCGGTCGGAATGGTGTTGCCCGCGACCTTTCCGTCCAGCAGTGCCCGGGCGGCCGCGGGCGTCATGTACGGGGCGGGGGTGCCCGTCCCGGCCTGCGCGGGGTAGTACATCGAGACCATCAGCTGACGCGGACCGGAGGCGGGCACCCACGGGTCCGGACGGTTCCGGTCCACCAGGTGCAGGACCTCCTGCCCGACCGCGTACGGCCCGGTCGGGCGGGGGAGTTCGATCCGGGCGGCGGCCCGGTCGGCCGGGCCGGCGGCAGTGAAGACGGCAGTGTCGGCGGCTGCGGTGCCGGAGTTGACGGGCGGCGCGGCCAGGGCCGGCGCGGCGGCGGCGACGGACAGCGGAAGTGCGAGCAGCAGGGCCGCCGCGGCGGCGGTCGTACGGAGTCGGCTCATGCCAGCGACGGTAGGTCGCGGGCAAGGGAACTGACGTCCGCTCAGCGGCGTACTGATCCCTTCCGGGAAGGGCTGCCGGCGCCCCTTAGGGGTGGGCGTCGGCAGGGCGGGCGGGTGCCCGCCCGACGGCGGTCAACCGACGGGGGTCAACCGGCGGCGGCCGCCCGGAGGTCCTCCAGGAAGTCCGCGGCCGCACGGGCGTTGGGCACCGCGAGGGCCAGCGGGAGACCGGCCGAGTGGGTCCGGATCTCCAACTCGCCGAGACCGGACGCCCGGGCCGAGCGCACCTCGGCCCACCGGTGGGCCTCCGTCGCGGCGAGCGGGTGCGGTGGCCGGTGCACCAGCCCGCCGGCCGTCACCGTCAGCCGCCCCCGGACGAAGCGCACGCTCCCCTCGGTGCGCAGCGTCTCGTGCAGCGCGGCCCGGAACCCGGGGGAGAGGCGCTCCTCCAACTCCCGGAACAACGCGCCCAGGCCGCGCAGGTGCGCCAGCTCCAGCGGCTCGTCCGCGCCCGCCGGCCATATTCGCCCGTGCTCGGGCACCCCGCGCGGCCCGCCCGGGGAGTACTCGGTGGCCTCCACGGCGCCCCAGGGCAGCGACCTCTCCCCGCCCTCGGCCGGGACCAGCACCAGCCCGCCCTCGTGGACCCGGACGGAGCGCAGCCCGGGCGCGGGGCGCAGCCGCTCGTACCCGCTCACCGCCACCACCGCGGCGGCGGCCAGCACGGGCGAGGGCCACCACCCGCCGAGTGCCACGCAGACCGCCACGGAGACGACCACCCCGCAGGAGTGCAGCCACACCCGTGCCGGCCAGGACAGCGGCCGGCACCTCCGGTGCACCCGCACCACCGGGCCGAGCCGACCGGCACCACCGCTCGTCCCGGTGGTGGTGCGGGAAGCGCCGGTCGCACCGGCCGAACCGGAAGCGCCGGCCGACCGCACGCGCGTCGGCGACCACGTCACCGCCATGGCGACCCCCTCTCACTCGGCGGAATCCCCCGTCGGAACCGCGACCGCCGGATCCCAGCATCAACCGCTCGTCGCCGCTGGCGACAGTGCCAATCGGCACCTTTTGGCCCGAATCGGCCCCGCCATCATCGCGCCCCGGCCGGGGCCGCCCACCGGCGGGGGTGCGAACAGGGCGGGCCCGCCCTCACCCCGCCGTCGCGAACCCGTTCTGCAGCCCGCGCAGCAGCGCCGTCCCCGCCGGATCGGCCGACCGGCGGGTGTTGACCAGCACCACCACGCCCACCTGCTTCTCCGGGTCGAAGGCGACGAAGGAGCGGAAGCCGCCCGTGCCCCCGTTGTGCCAGATCTGGAGGTGCCCGCCCTGCTGGGCGCGCAGCCGGTGCCCGAGCCAGCCCAGGTGCGTCCAGGCGAACGGGTTGACCCGGTGGCGGGTCTCCCGGGTGAGGGCGATCGCCGACGACAGCGGGGCGTCCGGCTCGCGCGCGGCGGCCAGTTGGGCCCGCAGGAACACCGTCAGGTCGGCGGCGGTCGAGCGGAGCCCGCCCATGCCGGGCACGGCCGCGAAGGTCCAGGGCGGCACCGGCCGGCCGCCCGGCGTGTGACCGTGCGCCAGGCGCGCGGACCGTTCCCCGTCCGGCCGCACACCGGTGTCCGCCAGGCCCAGCGGCGCACCGACCTCGCGCGCCACCAACTCCTGGTACCCGAGGCCGGACCGCTGCGCGAGGGCCAGGCCGAGCAGGCCCGCGCCGAGGTTGGAGTAGCGGAATCCACGCCCGGGCGCGGACCGCAGTCGCGTCCGCGCGAGCCCGTCGAGCACCCGCTCGGCGGTGCAACCGGCGTACGGATCGGGCATGTTGGGGGACAGCAGCGACTGCAGCGCCATGCCCCGGGGCAGTCGGGGGAGCCCCGAGGTGTGGGTGGCGAGGTGCCGCAGGGTGATCGGTTCCCGGCCCTTGGCCGGGACGACGGCACGACCGCCCGAGGCTCCGGTGAGCACCTCGGCGAGCGGGTCGTCCAGCCGGACCGCACCGTCGAGGGCCAGCCGCGCGAGCACGAGCGAGGTGAACACCTTGGTGACGGAACCTATCTCGAACAGGGTGCGGGGCCCGGGCACGCCACCACCCGGACCGGTCCGCCCGGCGCCGCGGATCTCCACGTCACCGCCGGCCAGCCCGGCGACCACCGCGCCGACGTGGCGGCCCGCGAGCCGGTCGGCCGTCTGCTGCACGAGGCAGGCGAGTTCGTTCATGATCGCGAGCCTAGACACCCTCACCGGCCGGATCGTCCGCCCGGAAAACGATATCGACCCCCGCCGGTGCTCCCGCAGACGTACGCCCGCCGGTGCTCCCGCAGACGTACGCCCGGCAGTGGCCCGCACGCCGGCGACGTCCTCGACCGGCCGCGCCGCTCAGTCCTCCAGCGCCTCCCGCAGCCGGCCCGCGACCTCCGCCGCCCCCGCCTCGTCCGGATAGCGCCGCCGGGGCCAGAAGAACCCGCGCAGCCCGTCCTTCGGATTGCGCGGCACCACGTGGACGTGCAGGTGCGGCACCGACTGGCTGATCCGGTTGTTCGCCGCGACGAAGCTGCCCGCCGCGCCCAGCCCGCGCTCGACGGCCGTCGCCACCCGCTGCACCCGCAGGAAGAACGGTCCCACCTCCGCGGCCGGCAGGTCGGCCAGGGTCGGGTGGTGGGCGCGCGGCACGACCAGTACGTGCCCGGGGAACAGCGGCCGGCGGTCCAGGAAGGCCACCGCGGCCTCGTCGTCCAGCACCCGGTGCGCCGGCTCCTCGCCCGCCACCACCGCACAGAAGACGCAGTCCATCCGTCCATTCAAACCACCGGCGGCCGTCCCGGCACTCCCGCCAATCCCCGCGGATCCGGCTTCACCCGTCCGGCTCCCGCCCGGGTGCGGCCGCCCCGGCGCCGGGCGCACGGTGGCGCCGGGGGCAGGACGGCGGGCGCATCGAGCGTTCCGCGAGGAGGCCCCGCGAGGAGGTGGCCCGGATGTCGGGCACGTTCGAGGTCTATCAGGACGCCGGCGGCAAGTACCGGTTCCGGCTCAAGGCGGGCAACGGCGAGATCGTCGCCACCGGCCAGGGCTACGCCAGCAAGGACGCCGCCCACAAGGGCGTCGAGGCGGTCCGGCGGGCCGCCGACGGCGCGGCCGTGGAGGACCTTCCCAGGGCGGCCTGAGCGCGCGCCGCCCGGCGCCCGGTCCGCCCCGCGGCGGACCGGTCGCCGGGCGTCCCGCGCGGAGCGGGGTCCGTACGGAGCGGGGTCCACGCGGCCCCGGAACCTCACTCGTACCGGTACAGCAGCGCCTCCCGCTCGTACTGCTCGATCATCTCCACGGTCAGCGACCCGTCCCGCAGGTGCGAGAGCGTGACCTCCGCCGAACTCGGCTGCGCGTCCTTGGCGAGCCAGTTCTCCGGCTTCCACGCCGAGGAGCGCAGGAAGGCCTTCGGGCAGTGCCCGTACACCTCCTCGACGGCGACCACGATCGCGCTGCGCGGCGGCTTGCCGACGGCGGTCAGCTGCCGCAGCAGCTCCGGGTCGGTCGAGACGCAGGCCCGCCCGTTGACCCGCAGCGTGGCGTCCCGGCCCGGGACGACGAAGAGCAGCCCGACCCGGCCGGTCTCCAGGATGTTGTGCAGGGTGTCCAGGCGCTTGTTGCCGGTGGCGTCCGGAATGGCCAGGGTGTACGGGTCGAGCACCGAGACCAGCCCGGCCGGCCCGCCGCGCGGGGAGACGTCGCAGCGTCCGGCGGCGTCGGTGCTGGCCACGAACACCAGCGGGGAGCAGGCGATCAGGCGCTGGGCGACCTCGTGCAGGCGGTCGACCTGCTTGCGGCGGGCCTGGTCGCCGGGCTGCTCGTAGATCTCCCGCAGCTGGGCGGGATCGCTGAGCGCGCCCGCGTGGAGGGCGTCGAACAGGCCGCCCGGCCGGTCCGGCGCGGAGGTTGACGAAACGGCAGATTCCGGTGTGGTCGTCATACCGGGAATGTAGCCGAGGCCGCTCGGCGCACCCCGCCCCCCGCACTGCCGCTGCCCTCCGTGAAATTCCGCCCTCACCCCTCCCCACCAGCGGTTCCACGCTCATAATGGGGGCCAGGGAGCACTGGGACAAGGCCCGCCGGGCAGCCGGAGGTGGTGGTCGTGATCGTCAGAATCTGGGCCGGGCAGGTCCTCGCCGATCGACTCGATGAGTTCTGCGCGCACCTGGCCGCCCAGGTGATCCCGGAACTCGGGCGGACCGACGGCTGCCTCGGCGGTGAGCTGCTGCGCTCGGTGTCCGAGGACCGGCACCGGGTGCTGGTGCTGAGCCGCTGGCGCGACGAGGAGGCCCTGCGCGGGTACGCGGGGCCGATGTGGCGGATCCGGCCGGTCTGGTCGGAGGGTGAGCTGAGCTACCTCGCCCACCCGCCGGAGGTCACCCACTTCTTGCAGATTGCCGCACCGGCCACGCTCTGAGCCGGGCTCTCACACCGACAGCGGCACCGAATGGATCTCGTCCGCCGGGTGCCCGGAGCGGTCGTGGACCCGCTGCACGGCTTCCTTGGACGGTGCGTCGGAGAGGCAGTACACCGTGCCCGATTCCGGGTCCGCCCAGGCCTGCTGGAAGTGGACGCCCTCCTCGCCCTGGATCGCCAGGTCGGCCGCGTGTGCCTGCTTGAGCTGCTCGGCCGTGATTCCGGCCATCCCGTGGTGGACGTCCATGAACTTCGCCATCGCCCTCGCCTCCGTAGCTTCGATGTGTCATCGGCAGGGCCCCGACTACCAGCCTCGCCCCGGCCGTCCGCCTGCGCCACCAGACCGCCGGGCCCGCGCCCGCGGACCGGATCGCGCGAGCGGCGGACGGCACCCCGCCGCGCATTCCCCGCACGCCCGTGAAACAGACCACAGGCACGGGGCCTCCCTGCCGTTGCGCCGACCGTGGCACAATGACGGCATCAAGCAGTGACGTTCAGCGCACTCCGGGGTCGGTGAAAATCCGAACCGGCGGTTACAGTCCGCGACCCGTCCGCAGCCAGCGGCCGGTTGACCAGGTGAAATTCCTGGACCGACGGTTAAAGTCCGGATGGGAGGCGTGCGCGGGCGGACGAAGAGCAGTACCCGTGGGTCCAGTGGCGGAGAACCGTCCTCCGGGCCCCGGTCAGGTGAACGACGGGAGCGGTGTCTCCCGTGCCGGGCGAGCGATCTCCCGGCGGCCTCGGCATCCCCGGCGACGGGTGGTGTCCCGGGTCCGTACGCCGGTGCCCGTCCGTGTCATCTCCCATGCCGCCCCGGAGTCCGCGCCCCAAGCGCGAGGAGAACCCGGGTGTTCACCGGCATCATCGAAGAGCTCGGCGAGGTCGTGTCGATCCAGGAGATCGGCGACTCCTCGCGGATCCGCCTGCGCGGCCCGGTGGTCTGTACGGGTGCCCGGCACGGCGACTCCATCGCGGTCAACGGCGTGTGCCTGACCGTCGTCGACGGCCCGGCGGAACTGGCCGCCGGAACCGGTGAGTTCAGCGCCGACGTGATGGCCGAGACGCTGCACCGCTCCAGTCTCGGCGAACTGGCGCCCGGCTCCCGGGTCAACCTGGAGCGCGCCATGGCGCTCGGCGACCGGCTGGGCGGTCACCTCGTCCAGGGCCATGTCGACGCCACCGGGCGGCTGTTGAGCCGCGAGCCCGGCGAGCGCGACGCGGCGGGCGACCTGCGCTGGGAGGTGCTGCGGTTCTCGCTGCCCGGGACCATCTCCCGCTACCTGGTGGAGAAGGGCTCGATCACGGTCGACGGCGTCAGCCTCACCGTGGTGGAGGCCGCGCAGGACAGCTTCACCGTCAGTCTCATCCCGGCCACCCTCGCGCTCACCACGCTCGGCGCCAAGGGCGTCGGGGAGAGCGTCAACCTGGAGGTGGACGTGCTGGCGAAGTACGTCGAGCGGCTCCTGGAGTCCCGCACCCTCCCGAACCTGCCGAACCTCTCCGGCCCGTCGGGCCTGTCCGACCCGTCCGAGCTGTCGTACCTGTCCAACCCGTCCGGCCGGCCGGTCGACGGAACCCCGGGGGAGTCCGAGTGAGCTGGCTCAGCGGCGAGGCGTTCACCGTCCTCGGCGAACACGTCAAGTGGGCCGACATGTTCGGCAACATCCTCGGCCTCGGCGGGCTCGCGCTCGGCTGGCGCCGCTCGGTCTGGAGCTGGCCGGTCCAGCTGCTGTCCGGCGCCGTGCTGATCGCGGCCTACTTCGGCGGCCACGTTCCCGGCCTGATCGGCAAGCAGCTGATCGTGATCGCCACCGCCGCCTGGGGCTGGGCGCAGTGGCGGCGGGGCCGCCGCGACAGCGGCACGATCGCCGTACGGTTCGCGAGTTGGCCCGAGCGGCTCGTGCTGGCGGCGGGCACCGCGGCCGGCACCGTCGCGCTCGCCCTGCTCTTCACGTCCTTCCCCAGCCTGTCCTGGAGCCCCTGGTCGGACGCCTACATCTTCGTCGGCACGCTGGCCGCGATGGTCGCCCAGGCCCGCGGCTGGGTGGAGTTCTGGTTCGCCTGGATCGCGGTCGACGCGGTCGGCGTGCCGTTCGCCTTCAACAGCGGCTACACCTTCTCCGGCCTCACCTACTCCGTCTACTTCGTCCTGGTGCTGCTCGGCCTGCGTTCCTGGTGGCTGAGCACCCGTGAGCCGCGCGCCAAGTCCGCCACCGTCCCGCAGGGAGCCACGGTATGACCGAGATGACCGAGAACCAGTCCAGCAACGGCGCCACCGGATCCGGGCCCGAACTCGTCCTCGACCCGGTCGAGCGGGCGATCGCCGACATCGCCCTCGGCCGCGCCGTGATCGTGGTCGACGACGAGGACCGCGAGAACGAGGGCGACATCGTCTTCGCCGCGTCCGCCGCGACCCCCGAGCTGATGGCTTTCACCGTTCGCTACAGCTCCGGCGTGATCTGCGCCCCGATGACCGGCGAGGAGCTGGACCGCCTCAAGCTCCCGCCGATGACCCAGGTCAACGAGGACCGCAAGGGCACCGCGTACACCGTCTCGGTGGACGCCCGCGAGGGGGTCGACACCGGCATCTCCGCCGCCGACCGCGCCCGCACCGTACGGCTGCTCTCCTCGTCCGGCACCCAGCCCGGCGACCTCACCCGTCCCGGGCACGTCTTCCCGCTGCGCGCCGTCGAGGGCGGCGTGCTGGTCCGCCCCGGGCACACCGAGGCCGCCGTCGACCTGGCCCGGCTGGCCGGGCTGCCGCCGGCCGGCGCGATCGCCGAGGTGGTCAACGACGACGGCAGCATGGCCCGGCTGCCCGAGCTGGTCGCCTTCGCCCGCGAGCACGGCCTCGCGATCATCTCCATCGAGGACCTGATCGCTTACCGCCGCCGTACCGAGCTGCACGTCGACCGGGCCGCCGTCACCGCCCTGCCCACCGCGTACGGGGAGTTCACCGCCGTCGGCTACAGGGGCACCATCGACGGCGTCGAGCACCTCGCGCTGGTGGCCGGCGGTCTGGACGCGCAGGGCCGGCTGCCGGACGACGAGGACGTCCTGGTACGGGTCCACTCCGAGTGCCTGACCGGTGACGTCTTCGGCTCGCTGCGCTGCGACTGCGGCCCGCAGCTGCAGGCCTCGCTGCAGCGGGTCGCCGCGGCCGGGCGCGGCGTGGTGCTGTACCTGCGCGGCCACGAGGGGCGGGGGATCGGACTGGCCCACAAGCTGCGCGCGTACGAGCTGCAGGAGCGGGGGCGGGACACCGTCGACGCCAACCTGGACCTCGGCCTGCCCGCCGACGCCCGGGACTACAGCATCGCGGCCCAGATGCTGGTGGACCTCGGCGTCCGCTCGCTCACCCTGCTCACCAACAACCCGCAGAAGCTGACCGCGCTCACCGAGCACGGGCTCAAGGTCAAGGGGCGCGAAGCGGTCGAGATCGCGCCCGGCGAGCACAACCTGCGCTACCTGCGCACCAAGCGCGACCGGATGGGCCACGAGCTGCCCGGCCTCGATTCCTGACCCCGGCCCCGGGCCCTGACCACCAGCACCCGCACGACAGCCACCCGCACGACAGCCACCCGCACCCGCACGACAGACAGAACGGACGAAGAGACATGAGCGGCCACGGAGCCCCCGAGCTGACCATCGACGGCGCCGCCGACCTCAAGGTCGCCGTCGTCGCCGCCCAGTGGCACGACACGGTGATGAACGGCCTGCTGGACGGCGCCCACCGCGCGCTCAAGGAGCTGGGCGTCACCGAGCCGACCGTGCTGCGGGTGCCCGGCACCTTCGAGCTGCCGGTCGCCGCCAAGCGCCTCGCCGAGCGCGGCTACGACGCCGTGGTGGCCCTCGGCGTGGTGATCCGCGGTGGCACCCCGCACTTCGACTACGTCTGCCAGGCGGCCACCGCCGGCCTCACCCAGGTCAGCGTCGACACCGGCGTCCCGGTCGGCTTCGGTGTGCTGACCTGCGACAACGAGGAGCAGGCGATCGACCGCGCGGGCCTGCCCGGCTCCGCCGAGGACAAGGGCCACGAGGCCGTCACCGCCGCCGTCGCCACCGCCGCGGTCCTGCGCGCGGCGCTCTGACGACGAACCGCCCGGTCCCGGAGCACGGACGTCCACTGGACTGTCCACGCTCCGGGACCGTTTACCGTCCGTCCGCCCGCACGCCGTAAGGTGGCCCCATCATGGCTTCGAAGACATTCGAGGAGCTCTTCGCCGAGCTCCAGCAGAAGGCCGCCACCGGCGACCCCTCGTCCTCCCGTACCGCGCAGCTCGTCCAGCAGGGCGTCCATGCGATCGGCAAGAAGGTCGTCGAGGAGGCCGCCGAGGTCTGGATGGCCGCCGAGTTCCAGTCGGACGAGCAGACGGCGGAGGAGGTCTCGCAGCTCCTCTACCACGTTCAGGTGATGATGATCGCCCGCGGACTGACGCTCGACGACGTCTACAAGTACCTCTAGACACCCCGCTCCCCAGAGCACACCCATCCTCCCAACAGGTAAGGAAGCAACCTCCCATGCTGCGCATCGCCGTCCCCAACAAGGGTTCTCTCTCGGGTCCCGCGGCGGAGATGCTCCATGAGGCCGGCTACCGCCAGCGGAAGGACCCCAAGGAGCTCGTCCTCGTCGACCCGAACAACGAGGTGGAGTTCTTCTTCCTCCGCCCGCGGGACATCGCCGTCTACGTCGGCTCCGGCCGCCTCGACGTCGGCATCACCGGCCGCGACCTGCTGCTGGACTCGCACTCCAACGCGGAGGAGGTGCTCGCCCTCGGCTTCTCCGGGTCGACCTTCCGCTTCGCCCGCCCCGAGGGCGTGGACGTCGAGGACGTCAAGGGCCTGGAGGGCCTGCGGATCGCCACCTCCTACACCGGCCTGGTCGAGCAGCACCTCGCCGACCACGGAGTGAAGGCGACGGTCACCAAGCTGGACGGCGCGGTCGAGACCGCGGTGCAGCTGGGCGTCGCCGACGTGATCGCCGACGTGGTGGAGACCGGCACCAGCCTGCGCAACGCCGGCCTGGAGGTGTTCGGCGAGCCGATCCTGATCTCCGACGCCGTGGTGATCCGGCCCAAGGGCGCGGGCGAGGACACGCGGGTGGAGCAGTTCCTGCGCCGCCTCCAGGGCGTGCTGGTGGCCCGCCGCTACGTGCTGATGGACTACGACATCCGCGCCGAGAACGTCGGCTCCGCCGTCGCGCTCACCCCGGGCCTGGAGTCGCCGACCGTCTCCCCGCTGCACACCGAGGGCTGGGTCGCGGTGCGTTCGATGGTGCTCCGCAAGGAGGCCCAGCAGATCATGGACGACCTGTGGGGCATCGGCGCCCGGGCCATCCTGGTCACCAACATCCACGCCTGCCGCCTCTGACCCGGGGGCCCGCCGCCCTCGAACCGCGCGTCCGGGTGACCTGCCCGTCGGCCCGCGGGTAAAGAACGGTTCAATGGGGCGGGGACGCCGACCGCGTCCCCGCCCCTCGTGCTGCCGCAACCAGAACCACCCCGGAGACCCCACGTGTCCACGCCGCCCGTCCAGTTCCCCGTCACCTGGGCGCCGCGCCGCACCCGCGCCGTGCTGCTGCCGGTCTGCGTGCTGCTGGTGGCGCTGTTCTCCGCGATGGCCGTGCTGCTCCCGGAGAACTGGCAGCTCAACGACCGGATCATGATGATGGCCAGCGGCGTCCTGTTCGCCGGCGTCGGCCTGATGCTGGCCCGCCCCCGGGTGAGCGCCGACGCGGAGGGCGTGACGGTGGTCAACTTCGTCCGCCGCCGCCGGCTCGCCTGGGCCGAGATCGTCCGGGTCAACTTCCGCCAGGGCGACCCGTGGGCCACCCTCGACCTCGCCGACGGCACCTCGCTCGCCGCGGTCGGCATCCAGTCCGGCGTCGGCAAGGACCGGGCGATCGCGGACGCCCGTGCGCTGCGCGACCTGGTCGAGCAGCACGCCCGGGTCTGAATCCGGACCCGCCCCCACCAGGGGTTCTCCGTTCCCGGTGGGCCGAACAGGCTCCTTACCCCCATCCGGGTATGGTCTACGCTGGTAAAAGTAGGGCAAACTTCGCCCTGCCCGAAATCGAGTGCCCGAACCCGACCAGAGGAGTGACACTCCCCCTCGATGGACGATCCGTCCGGTAGTACCTGCGCCGCCTCGCTTCCCGACCCCGGAAGGCAGGCGGCACTGTGATCACCGCTTGGCTGCTGTTGCTCGCGGCCGTTCTCCTGATCCTCGCCAACGGCCTCTTCGTGGCCGCCGAGTTCGCCTTCGTGACCGTGGAGCGCGGGGAGGTCGACCGGTCCGCCGAGGCGGGCGACGCCAAGTCCCGCCGTGTCGCCGGGGCCCTGCGGCACCTCTCGTTCGAACTCTCCGGTGCCCAGCTCGGCATCACCGTCACCTCGCTGGTGGTCGGCATGCTCGCCGAGCCGGCGCTGTCCACCCTGCTCGCACCCGTGATGTCCGCCATCGGCGTGCCCGACTCGGCCGCCCGCGGCGTCTCCGTGATCGTCGGCATGGTGCTGGCCACCGTCGTGCAGATGGTGATCGGCGAGCTGGTGCCGAAGAACTGGGCGATCTCCCGCCCGCTCCAGGTGGCCCGCGCGGTCGCCGCCCCGCACATGGCCTTCTCCTTCGCCTGCCGCCCGCTGATCAGCTTCCTGAACGGCGCCGCCGACCGCACCGTCCGGGCCTTCGGCATCGAGCCGCAGGAGGAGCTGGCGCACGCCCGCACCCCGGACGAGCTGGTCTCGCTGGCCCGCCACTCGGCCAGGGCCGGTGCCATAGACGAGGAGTCGGCGACCCTGTTCGTCCGGACCCTGGGCCTGCGCGAGCTGACCGCGGAGTCCGTGATGACCCCGCGCGTCGACGTGGCCGCGCTCCAGCGCGACGCCACCGCCTCCGACGTCATCAACCTGACCCGGGCCACCGGCCTGTCCCGCTTCCCGGTCTACACCGACAGCCTGGACGAGGTCACCGGCACCGTCACGCTCAAGGACGCCCTGGCCGTCCCGGCCGCCCGGCGCGGCCTGGTGCGGGTCGGCGAGCTGGCCTCGCCGCCGCTGCTGGTGCCCGAGACGCTGCCCGCCGAGCGGCTGCTCGACCAGCTGCGCCGCCTCCAGCCGATGGCCATCGTGGTCGACGAGTACGGCGGCACCGCCGGCGTCGTCACCGTCGAGGACATCGTCGAGGAGATCGTCGGCGAGGTGCAGGACGAGCACGACCCGGACGACCACCCCGAGCTGCTCCCGCTGCCGCCGGTCAACGGCCTGCCGGTCTGGGAGGCCGACGGCCGCGCCCGGATCGACCAGCTGGAGCGGATCGGCCTGAACGCCCCGGACGGCCCGTACGAGACCCTGGCCGGTCTGGTCTCCGACCTGCTCGGCAAGCTCCCCGAGGTGGGCGAGCAGGCCGAGCTGCCCGGCTGGCGCTTCACCGTCACCGGTGTCGACCGCCACCGCACCACCGAGGTCCGGGTGGAGCGGACCACCGCGCCCGCGCAGTTCGACGAGGACCGGGAGGAGGGCCGATGACCGCCCTGCAACTGGCCGTCGCGCTGCTGCTCCTGCTCGGCAACGCCTTCTTCGTCGGCGCCGAGTTCGCCGTGGTGTCGGTGCGCCGCAGCCAGATCGAACCGCTCGCCGAGGCCGGGCACAAGCGCGCCCGCACCGTGCTGCACGCGCTGTCCAACGTCTCCGCGATGCTGGCCGCCGCCCAGCTCGGCATCACCGTCTGCTCGCTGGGCCTCGGCGCCCTCGCCGAGCCGACCATCGCCTCCCTGCTGGAGGGCCCGTTCCACGCGATCGGCGTCCCGTCCACGCTGATGCACCCGCTCTCGTACGGGATCTCGCTCGCCGTGGTGGTCTTCCTGCACATGGTGATGGGCGAGATGGTGCCGAAGAACATGGCCATGGCCGGCCCGGAGCGGGCCGCGCTCTGGCTCGGCCCGCCGCTGGACCGGTTGGCCCGCTGGCTCGCCCCGGTGATCCGGGTGCTGAACGCCCTCGCCAACGGCATCCTCAAGCTGTTCCGGGTGGACGCCAAGGACGAGGTCGAGTCGGTCTTCACCACCGAGCAGCTGATGTACCTGCTGGCGGACTCCCGGGACGCCGGGCTGCTCGACGAGGGCCGCCAGGAGCGCCTGGAGGACGCGCTGGAGCTGGGCCACCGCCCGGTCACCGAGGTGCTGCTCAAGCCCGAGCAGCTGGTCACCGTGGACACCAAGGCGACCGCCGCCGAGGTCGAGGAGCTGGCGCTGCGCACCGGCTTCTCGCGCTTCCCGGTCACCGACGGCGACCCGGCCGGCCACGGCTACCTCGGCTACATCCACCTCAAGGACGTCCTCGACGTGGAGGACGCCTCGGCGCCCGTCCCGGCCCGCCTGTGGCGGCCGATCACGGTGCTGCGCGGCAGCCTCCCGCTGGACGACGCCCTCGGCGCGATGCGCCGGGCCACCTGCCACCTGGCCGCCGTGCTGGACCAGGACGGGCGCACGCTCGGCGTGGTCATGCTGGAGGACGTGCTGGAGGAGCTGGTCGGCGAGGTGCACGACCCGGACCACCGCGCCACGGCCTGACGCCGGCCCGGCAGGTCCGGGCCCCGCTGACGGCGTGTTCGCTCCCGGCGATTTCGCCCAGAGCATGCAGCCGTTCCATGCCGGCCACCCTGGGAGCAGGGTGGTCGGCATGAGACTTCTCCTGCTGGGTGGAACCGAGTTCGTCGGACGGGTCGTCGCCGAAGAGGCGCTGGCCAGGGGATGGGAGGTGACGGCCGTCAACCGCGGCACGCGGCCGGCGCCCGAAGGCGTCCGGACACTGTTGGGCGACCGCACTGCCGAGGGCGGCCTCGCGGCGCTCGGCACCGGGGAGTGGGACGCCGTGGTGGACACCTGGTCCTGGGCCCCCGCGGCGGTGCGCGACAGCGCCCGCCTGCTGAACGGCCGGGTCGGCCACTACGCGTACGTCTCCAGCCGGTCGGTGTACGACTACCCGCTGCGGGCCGGGGCCGGCGAGGCCGCGCCGGTGGTCGCCTCCTCCCCGGACCTCACCGGCGAGGTGCCCTACGCCGAGGCCAAGCGCGGCGCCGAACTGGCGCTGGAGGCGGAGTTCGGCGGGCGGGCGCTGCTGGCCCGGGCCGGGCTGATCCTCGGCCCGCACGAGAACATCGGCCGGCTGCCGTGGTGGCTCAACCGGATCGCCGAGGGCGGCCCGGTGCTCGCCCCGGGGCCGCGCGGGCTGGCCCTGCAGTACATCGACGTCCGCGACCTCGCGGCCTGGACCCTGGACGCCGCGGCGGCCCGCCTCGCCGGCCCGTACAACCTGGTCGGCCCGTCCGGCCACGCCACCATGGGCGAGCTGCTGGAGGCCTGCGTACGGGCCACCGGCTCGGACGCCGAGCTGTGCTGGACGGACCCGGAGCGGATCCTCGCGGCGGGCGTCGAGCCGTGGACCGAGCTGCCGATCTGGCTGGCGCCCGGCGAGCTGTACGACTTCCTGCACACCGGCTCGGTCGAGCGCGCGCTCGGCGCGGGGCTGCGCTGCCGCCCGGTCGCCGAGACCGTGGCGGACACCTGGGCCTGGCTGCGGTCGATCGGCGGCAGTGCGCCGCGGCGGTCCGACCGGGTCACGGTGGGGCTGGACCGGGAGCGGGAGGCGGCGCTCCTCAACGGCTG
>NZ_JBSHBN010000089.1:0-38522 GCF_053612025.1 Kitasatospora sp. NPDC054768 | reverse complement strand
TGGGCCTTGTGGTCGGGTTGGGCGGGCCCCGGCCTCTCGCGCGCGGCGCGCCCCCGTCGCCCTCCCGCCGGGGAAAAGAGGCCGGAGCTCCGCCCAGGTAATAGGCTGGAGGCAGTCAGCCCGTTACCGAACCTGGAAGGACCCCTGTGGAGCTCGCCGCCTACGCCGATCTCGCCGTTCGGCTGGTGAACACCGAGGAGCCCGAGCGCGGCACCGACACGCTGACCTCCGTGGAGGCCGTGCGCGGCCTGTTCTCCGACTCCGCGCGGGCCGCCGCGCTCGCCGACGAGTCCGACCTGCCCCGGCTGCGGGCGGTGCGGACCCGGCTGCGCGGGGTCTTCGAGGCCGCCGCGGAGGGGGACGAGATCCGCGGCGTCGACCTGCTGAACAGCCTGCTGATGGAGTACCCGGTCAGCCCGCTGGTCTCCGGGCACGACTACCTGGACGACGCCGGACGGCCGCGCTGGCACCTGCACCTGGCCGACAACTCCCCCACCGCCACCGCGCACTTCACCGCGGTCGCCTGCATGGGCCTGGCCGTCCACCTGACCGAGCTGGGCGCCGACCGGCTCGGCATCTGCCAGGCCGCGCCCTGCCGCAACGCCTACCTGGACACCTCGACCAACCGCTCCCGCCGCTACTGCTCGGACCGCTGCGCGACCCGCGCCAACGTGGCCGCCTACCGGGCCCGCAAGCGCCAGGAGGCGGAGGCGGCGGCCCGGGGCGGATCCTAGACGTCCTCCACCCAGGCGCCGAGCCGGCGGGCGAGGCCCGGCACCCGGGCCAGCCGCGGGGTGAGCAGCAGCCGCTCCAGCCGGCGCCCCGGCGCCAGCCAGACCGGGCTCGGGCGCAGCCGCAGCAGCACCCGGCCGAGCACCAGCTCGTCCGGCACGGCGCCGTAGCTGCGGCTGTCGCTGTCCACCGGGCGGTTGTCGGAGAGCAGCCACCAGCCCGTGGCCCGGCGCTCGGCGGCCCGCTTCACCACCAGCAGGTCCTGCTGGAAGGGGTGCCGGAAGACCACCACCGCGCCCGGCCGGATCGGCGCGCCGTAGCGGACCAGCAGCTGGTCGCCCTCGCGCAGGGTCGGGACCATCGACGGCCCCGCCACGTCGACCAGTCCGAACGGCAGCGCGCCGCCCCGGTCCGGCCCCCCGGCCCCGGCGCCCTGCGGTCGCGTGCTCCGCGCCACGACTCCTCCTCCTGCTCCGCCCGCCCCCAGTCTGCCGTACGGACCGTCACCGGTCCGATGTCCGGAATACCCCGGTTCCTGGTCCGTCTTTTGCCCTAGGCCCGCCGCCCGATCGCGAAACGGCGAGGCCGGAAGGGTAATCTCGGGCGCGGGAAGACGATCTAAGGAAGGACTCCCATGTTCTCTCGTCTGTTTGCACCTCGCGCCACCGCCCACGCCCACTGCGACCTGCCCTGCGGCGTGTACGACCCGGCGCAGGCCAAGCTGGAGGCCGAGTCGGTCAAGGCCACCCAGGAGAAGTACCAGGCCAACGAGGACCCGCACTTCCGCGCCCGCGCCATCATCATCAAGGAGCAGCGCGCCGAGGCCGTCAAGCACCACATCTCGGTGCTGTGGAGCGACTACTTCAAGGCCCCGCACTTCGAGAAGTACCCGCAGCTGCACCAGCTGATCAACGACACCCTGAAGGCCGCCTCGGCCGCCAAGGCGTCCACCGACCCGGCCACCGGCCAGGCCCTGCTGGACCTGATCGCCGAGGTCGACAAGATCTTCTGGGAGACCAAGCAGGCCTGAGCCTGACGCGTCGCCACCCGACCGCCCCCGTCCGCACCGCCGGACGGGGGCGGTCGCGCGTTCCCGGCCCGCCCAGGGCCGGTAAGGGTTGCCTGCCCTGAGTGGCTGTTATGCTGCCAGGGCGTCCGAGGGGGAAGTCCGGTGTGAATCCGGCGCTGACCCGCAACGGTGAGCACGGCCCGTACCAACCCGTACGGCCCGCGCCAGCCCGATCGCCCCCGGCCGCTGAACTCCCGACAACTCGCCGCGGACTGCGAGGGGAACGGCGCCGCGGCACGCCTTCGGCCGGCGCCCGCCCCGGCGCACCCGCGGCCCGAGGCAAGGCGCACCCGTGGACCGTGCAGTCGTGGACCGTGCAGTCGGCCCGCCCACCCGTCGAATACCCGTCGTCCGGCTCGCCGCCGGCCTCGTCGCCGCCCTGCTGCTGTCGCTGCTCTGCGGGGTCGCCCTCGGCTCCTCCGGACTCGGCCTGCCCCGGGTGCTGCGGCTGCTGGGCGCCGGGCTGACGGGCGGACGGCTGGACGCGGGCGAGGCGGCCGCGTACGCGATCGTCTGGGAGATCCGGCTGCCGCGCACCGTGCTGGCCGCCGTCGTCGGCGCCGGCCTCGCCGCCTGCGGGGTCGCCGTCCAGGCCCTGGTGCGCAACGCGCTGGCCGACCCCTTCGTGCTCGGCATCTCCTCCGGCGCGGCCGTCGGCGCCAACGCCGTCCTGCTCTTCGGCGCCTTCGCCTCGCTCGGGGTGTGGGCGATCTCCGCCTCCGCCTTCGGCTCCGCGCTGGCCGCCATGACGCTCGTCTACCTCGCCGCCCGCACCGCGTACGGACTCACCCCGCTGCGCCTGGTGCTCACCGGCACCGCGCTGTCCTACGGCTTCTCCGCCGCCACCACCCTGATGGTCTTCGCCGCCGACCGCGGCGAGGCCGCCCGGGACGCCATGATGTGGCTGCTCGGCAGCCTCGGCGGCGCCACCTGGGGCAAGGTGCCGATCGCCGCCGTCACGGTGGTGGCCGGCCTCGCGTACCTGGCCTGCGCCGCCGGGCGGCTGGACGCGCTCGCCATGGGCGACGAGACCTCCGCCTCGCTCGGCGTGGACCCGGACCGGCTGCGCCGCGAGCTGTTCGTGGTGACCGCCGCCGTCACCGGCACCGTGGTCGCGGTCAGCGGGGCGATCGGCTTCGTCGGGCTGCTGGTGCCGCACCTGGCGCGGATGCTGGTCGGCGCCGGGCACCGCCGGGTGCTGGTGATCGCGCCGCTCGCCGGGGCACTGCTGCTGGTCTGGGTGGACATCGCCTCGCGCACCCTGCTGGCACCCGCCGAACTGCCCGTCGGGGTGTTCACCGCGGTGCTCGGCGTGCCCGCCTTCCTGCTGATGATGCGCCGCCGCGGCCAGGCCCTCGGAGGAACCCGGTGACCGACGTGACCACGGCGACCGGCCCGGCCGACCCGGCCGCGCCCACCCCGGCGCGGGCCCAGGACCTCGCCGTCGACGCCGTCTCGGTGGAGCTGGCCGGCACCCGGCTGGTCCACGAGGTGACCCTGGCGGCCGCCGCCGGGCAGGTGGTCGGACTGGTCGGCCCGAACGGCAGCGGCAAGTCGACCCTGCTGCGCTGCGTCTACCGGGTGCTGAAGCCGGCCGGCGGCGTGGTCCGGCTGGCCGGCGACGACCTGCACGCCCTGAGCGCCCGCGACACGGCCCGCCGGGTGGCCGCGCTGACCCAGGAGCACTCCGCCGAGTTCGACTTCACCGTCGCCGAGGTGGTCGCCATGGGCCGGCTGCCGCACCGCCGCGGCTTCGGCGCCCCGGCCGACGGGGACGCGGAGCGCTGCGCCGGGGCGCTGCGCAAGGTCCGGGCCGGGCACCTCGCCGAGCGCGGCTTCCTGAGCCTGTCCGGGGGCGAGAAGCAGCGGGTGCTGTTCGCCCGCGCGCTGGTCCAGGAGCCGCGCCTGCTGGTGCTGGACGAACCCACCAACCACCTCGACATCGCCCACCAGCTGGAGGTGCTGGCGCTCGCCCGCGAGGCCGGCCCGACGGTGCTCACCGCGCTGCACGACCTCAACCTGGCGGCCGGCCACTGCGACCTGGTCTACGTGCTGCGGGCCGGGCGGATCGTCGCCTCCGGCCCGCCCCACGAGGTGCTCCGCCCCGCCCTGCTGGCCGAGGTGTTCGGCGTCCGCGCCACCCCGGTGCGGCACCCGGAGACCGGCGCCCTCCAGCTGCTGTTCGACCGGCTCGCCCCCTCCTCCTGACCCGTCCCGCCTGCCCAGAGGAACCACCTTGCGCACCAAGGCCGTTGCCACCGCCGCCCTGCTCGTCCTCGGGCTCACCGCCTGCGGCGCCGAGATCGCCCCGAAGGAGGCCGCCACCGCCTCCGCCCACTACCCGGTGACGGTGGACAACTGCGGGCAGAAGCTCACCTTCGCGCGGAAGCCCGCCCGGGTGGTGACCAACGACGTCAACATCACCGAGCTGATGCTCTCCCTCGGCCTCGCCGACCGGATGGCCGGCTACGTGATGCCCGACGACAAGGGCCGGATCGACAAGGTGGCCTGGAAAGACGGCTACCAGCAGACCACCTGGCTCTCCAAGAAGGTGCTCACCAAGGAGATCGCCCTGGACGCCCGGGCCGACCTGGTCCTCGCCGGCTGGCACTACGGCTTCGACGAGGGCGCCGGCGTCACCCCGCAGGCCTTCAAGGCGCTCGGCGTCGACTCGTACGTGCTCAGCGAGTCCTGCCGCAGCGGCAAGGGCACCGAGCGCGGCGTGATGGACCCGCTGGAGGCCCTCTACACCGACCTGGCCAACCTCGGCGAGATCTTCGACGTCGAGGACCGCTCCGACCGGCTGATCGCGGACTTCAAGGCGCAGATCGCCGCCGTCCCGCAGCCCGAGCGCCGCCCGTCCGTCTTCCTGTACGACAGCGGGCAGGACAAGCCGTACACCGCCGGGAAGTTCGCCGCCGCCAACGAGATCATCGCCAAGGCCGGCGGGAGCAACATCATGGGCGACCTCGCCGACACCTGGGTCACGGCCGGCTGGGAGGGCGTGGTGCAGCGCGACCCGGAGGTGATCGTGATCAACGACTACGCGACGCCCGGGGCCGAGGAGAAGCGGAAGTTCCTGAAGTCCTTCCCGCCGCTGGCCAACGTCTCCGCGGTCAGGAACGACCGGATCTTCGTCATGGACTACGTCGACCTGGTGGAGAGCCCGCGCAACCCGGCCGCGGTCGGCGCGCTGGCCGAGTACCTGCGTACCGTGCCGGCCCGCTGACGGCCCCCGGTCCGCTCCTCCGGGGCGGTGGCCGCGGGCGTACGCTCAAGGTACGAGCCGACGGAACCCGACCGGAGGAGCGAGATCATGACCACGATGGCGGCCCCCGGCGCCTTCGACACCCGCGCCCTGCGCGAGGGCATCGAGCGCTGCGACGCCGAGACCCTCCTGGCGCTCTACGCGCAGGACGCCGAACTGCGCATGGTCGATCGCAAGACCCAGCCCAGCCACCCCCTGGTGATGCACGGCCGGGAGGAGATCGGCGCCATGCTGGACGACGTCTACGGCCGCGAGATGACCCACAAGCTGGAACAGGTGGTGGTCCAGGGCGACCACGCCGCCTTCCTGGAGTCCTGCCGGTACCCCGACGGCGTCCGGGTGCTGATGTCCTCGATGGCCGTGCTGCGGGACGGCCGGATCGTCGACCAGACCTCCGTCCAGGCCTGGGACGAGACGGGTCCCGAGCAGTAGGCTCACAGGCATGATCCGCACCGCCGTCGCCACCGACGTTCCCGTCATCCACGCCATGATCCGCGAACTCGCGGACTACGAGCAGGCCCTGCACGAGGCGAAGGCCACCGAGGAGCAGCTGCACGACGCCCTGTTCGGCGAGAACCCGGCCCTGTTCGGGCTGATCGCCGAGGACGACGCCACCGGCGAGCCGGTCGGCTTCGCGGTGTGGTTCCGCAACTTCTCGACCTGGCGCGGCACCCACGGGATCTACCTGGAGGACCTGTACGTCCGTCCGCAGGCGCGCGGCGGCGGCCACGGCAAGGCGCTGCTGCTGGAGCTCGCCCGGATCGCCGTCGAGCGCGGCTACTCCCGGGTCGAGTGGTCGGTCCTGGACTGGAACCAGCCCTCGATCGACTTCTACAAGGCGATCGGCGCGGTGCCGATGGACGAGTGGACGGTCTACCGGCTCACCGGCGAGGCCCTGGCCGAAGCCGGGCGGCGCTGAACGGCCGTCCGGAGACCGGCGAAAGGGTCTGCCACCCTGCGTCGCAATGCCTTACCATGAGTAACTCCCGAACCGGGGTGCGGAAGGCAGAGCGATGGTGGATGCGTGACGCCGGGCCCCCTTCGGGGGTAGCAAGCGGTAACAAGCGGGGTACCAAGAAAGCACAGCGCGCCACCCAGGAGGCAAGGGTGTCCCAGATCGACGGCGATCTCGGTGTTCAGGACTTCGTGGAGGTCCGGCTGCCCGCAGCGGGGGCCTACCTCTCCGTCCTGCGAACAGCGACGGCCGGGTTGGCGGCCCGGCTGGACTTCACGCTCGACGAGATCGAGGATCTGCGGATCGCGGTCGACGAGGCCTGCGCCATCCTGCTCCAGCAGGCGGTGCCCGGGTCCGTACTGTCCTGCGAGTTCCGGCTGGTCGGCGACTCGTTGAAGGTCACCGTCTCGGCCCCGACCACCGACGGCAAGGCCCCCGAGCGGGACACCTTCGCCTGGACGGTGCTCTCCGCCCTGGCCGGCGAGGTCGACTCCTCGGTCGGCGCGGACAAGACCGTGTCGATCAGCCTGAACAAGAAGCGCGGCGGGTCCCCCGCCCACTAGCCGGGCGCCGGACCGAACCGCACGACCGAGCAGCACCGAGCACCACCCGCGCAAGGGCCGTCCGCCGCTCCCCCGACCGGGGTTCCGACGGACGGCTCCCGGTACCGCCACCCACGCGGTACGACCAACGAGACGATTCCGGGGCCACCGGCCCCGGTGCTCCCGGAACGGAACGGGGGAATGGCCGTGAGTGATCTGGACCGAACCGGCCTCGCGACGGCGGGACCCGCCGTACCGACCCAGGCGAGCGTTCCCGGCCTCGCCGCCAACGACGAAGCGCACCCGAAGGACGCCCAGCGGATGAGCCACCCCACCGAGCCGACGTCCGAGCCGACGCCTGCCTCCGTGCCCCCGCCGGACCCGGCGGGCGAGACGGACCCGGCGGTCGAGGCCGAGCCGCACAGCGCCGTGCCCGCCCAGGGCTCGCACCGCACCGGCGCCCCGGACCGGGAGGCCGCCCGCGCGCTGTTCGTCCGGCTGTCCGTACTGCCCGAGGGCTCCCCGGAGCGGGTCGAGTTGCGCAACCAGCTGGTGCGGATGCACATCCCGCTGGTCGAGCACCTGGCCCGGCGCTTCCGCAACCGGGGCGAGCCGCTGGACGACCTGACCCAGGTCGCCACCATCGGCCTGATCAAGTCCGTGGACCGCTTCGACCACGAGCGCGGGGTCGAGTTCTCCACCTACGCGACGCCGACCATCGTCGGGGAGATCAAGCGGCACTTCCGCGACAAGGGCTGGGCGGTGCGGGTCCCGCGCCGCCTCCAGGAGCTGCGGCTGTCGCTCACCACGGCGACCAGCGAGCTCTCCCAGCGGCACGGCCGCTCCCCCACGGTGCACGAGCTGGCCGAGCACCTGGGGATCTCGGAGGAGGATGTCCTGGAGGGCCTGGAGTCCGCCAACGCGTACTCCACGCTCTCGCTGGACGTGCCGGACAGCGACGACGAGTCGCCGGCCGTCGCGGACACCCTGGGCGCGACCGACGAGGCGCTGGAGGGCGTCGAGTACCGCGAGTCGCTCAAGCCGCTGCTGGCCCAACTGCCGCCCCGGGAGCAGAAGATCCTGGTGCTGCGGTTCTTCCGGAACATGACCCAGTCGCAGATCGCCGCCGAGGTGGGGATCTCCCAGATGCACGTGTCCCGGCTGCTCGCCCGGACCTTGGCCCAGCTGCGGGAGAAGCTCCTGGTGGAGGAGTAGGACTGACGGCCGCTCAGCTCCGGCTCGGCGGCCGTCCGATCCCCTGCCCTGCGACCCCGGCCCTGTACGCCCCTAGTCCTCGGACGGGGCGTACAGGGCCGCCGTCGACTTCGGGTTCAGCAGGCAGCCGATGCCCACCAGGCCGAGCACGCCGATCAGCACGCCGAACGCGATCGCCGTGCCGCCGCTCTCGAACATGTAGTAGGCGACCGGCAGGCAGATCGAGTTGGTCAGCACCGCCGGGCTGCGGCCCCAGCGGCGCTCCTTGAGCAGTGCGAGGGCGGCCAGCACCGGCAGCACGCCGAGCAGCACGATGACCGCTCCGCCGAACTCGTTGAGGGCCAGCTGCTTGGCCTGGCCGGACACTGCGGCCACCATGTCCAGGACGCCGACGACGGCCAGCGCGATGCCCTCCAGGGCCGTGATGGCGGCGCCCAGGGTCAGGGAGGCCGGTCGGCCGGCGCCGGCCGTGGGTGCGGGTGCGGAGGTTTCTGCGGTCACTCCAGCAGGGTAGCCGCCGGTCGGTCCGTACCGACCCGTAGGCTTTCCCCATGCGCGCTCTCCTGGTCGTGAACCACAAGGCCACCACCACCAGTGGCCGGACCAGGGACGTCCTGATCCACGCCCTGCGCAGCGATCTCAAGCTGGAGGTCGCCGAGACCCAGTACCGGGGCCACGCGCGCGACCTGGCCCGCGGGGCGGCGGAGGACGGCACGGTCGACCTGGTGGTGGCGCTGGGCGGGGACGGCACCGTCAACGAGGTGGTGAACGGGCTGCTGGCGCACGGCCCGGGCGAGAAGGTCCCGCGACTGGCCGTGGTGCCGGGCGGTTCGACCAATGTGTTCGCCCGCGCGCTGGGCCTGCCCAACGACCCGGTCGAGGCGACCGGCGCCCTGCTGGACGCGCTGGAGCACGGCCGGGAGCGGCCGATCGGGCTGGGCAAGGCGATGACCGACGGTCTGCCGGACCGCTGGTTCACCTTCACCGCCGGCCTCGGCTTCGACGCCGGCGTGGTCGGCCGGGTCGAGGAGCAGCGCCGGGCCGGGCGCAAGTCCACCCACGCCCTGTACGTCGGCCAGGCCCTGCGGCACTACTTCACCCAGCGTGAGCAGCGCCGCTCCGGCCCGATCTCCCTGGAAATGCCGGGCCGCGAGCGGGTTCCGGGCCTGGTGCTGTCGATAGTCAGCAACACCTCGCCCTGGACCTTCCTCGGCAACCGGCCGGTCTACCCCTCACCGCTCGCCTCCTTCGACACGGATCTGGACGTCTTCGGCATCACCCGGATGACGACGTTCGGCACGGCTCGAACGGTCCGTCAGATCCTGCGGTCGTACGCGCCTTCGGGTGACGGCGCCCCTCCGATGGGCCCTTCCGGGAAGCACGTCGTCTCCTATCACGACGTCAGACACTTCACCTTGGTTTCGGAGGAACCGGCGCCGTTCCAGGTCGACGGGGACCATCTTGGAGACAGGAGTCGCGTCAGTTTCACAGGCGTACGGCGGGCACTGCGTGTGATTGTGTGACTGGAAGGGGGGTTCCTCCTTCTTCTCGAACGCACAAGCCCCCTTCACTCCATAGAAGTACTGGCTGTGAGCTAGGCGACACCGAAGAATCCAAAATTCCTCCCCGAAGGGGGTTGTATCCGAGCCCGAGGTTTGCGAACCTCTACATGGCGATCGGGACACATCGCAGCGACGGCAACTCCGGAACCACAGGAGCGCCGACCGCGGGGTGTCCCTCGAATCGCCGAATCCCCCCCAGCACAGACCACCCGGGCCCGACGGGCCTTTGGTCTCTTTTGCTGTTGCGGGATTCGTGAAAGCGTTCACATTCACAAGCCATTCGATTGTGCCGATCGGGCCACCCCCCGCGGCAGGAGGAGTTGGACGACCATGGACTGGCGCCACCGCGCTGTCTGCCGCGAAGAGGACCCGGAGCTGTTCTTCCCGATCGGGAACACCGGTCCTGCTCTGCTGCAGATCGAGGAAGCCAAGGCCGTGTGCCGCCGCTGTCCGGTGATGGAGCAGTGCCTCCAGTGGGCGCTTGAGACCGGCCAGGACGCCGGCGTCTGGGGCGGCATGAGCGAGGACGAGCGTCGCGCGATGAAGCGCCGCGCCGCCCGCAACCGGGCCCGCACCGCCTGATCGCCCAGCGATCACACGCCGTAGCACCAGCAGTGACCGCAGTACCGATCGACACATGATCAAAGGCTTCCCTGCACCTCCTGGTGAAGCCTTCCGCACAAAGGACCTTGCCCTGCCGGGTCCCGCGACACCGGACCCGCCCAGACACTTGATACTGTTCACTGAGAGCAATATCGTGGAGCTGTGGCGCTCACCGTGTGCAACGCACCGGCGAGGTGTCGCACCACCCAGAGCCCCCGCTCCGGCCGACTCCCCCCGACGGCCGGAACGGGTTGAGAGGCCCTGTCGACCCACCCCCCCCGGTCGACAGGGCCTCGTTTCTGTTTCCGCACCCCGGTCGCGCGCCCCGACTCGGCGCCCCGGTTGCGCGTCCGGCCCCACGCTCTGGTTCCGCACTCCGGAGTGCGGAGCGCGGACCCGGCGCTTGATCCGAGCACGCGCCCCCGCCACACACCTTCGCGCACCGGGCCTCAGCGGACCGGGATCTCCAGGACCACCTTGGTCCCGCCGTCCGGGCCGGCCACCATGTCGAAGGTGCCGCCCAGCTCACCGGTGGCCAGCGTCCGGACGATCTGCAGCCCGAGGTTTCCCGCCGTCTTCGGGTCGAAGCCCTCCGGCATGCCGCGGCCGTCGTCCTGCACCGTGATCAGCAGGTACTCCTCCGGCCGGGCGCCGCCGTTCCAGCTCTCCGACCAGCCCGCGCCGGTCGCCGGCGCCCGCCCGCGCAGGGCACTGACCTCCAGGTTCCCGGAGGCGGTTGGCCCGAACGCGTGTTCAAGGGCGTTCTGGAGCAGCTCGGTCAGCACCATCGACAGCGGGGTGGCCACCTCGGCGGACAGGATGCCGAAGCTGCCGGTGCGCCGGGTCGCCACCCGGCCGTCCTGGGACAGCTCCATCACCATCGCCAGCACCCGGTCGGCGATCTCGTCGAAGGCCACCTGCTCGTCCAGCGCCTGGGAGAGCGTCTCGTGCACGATCGCGATCGAGCCGACCCGGCGCACCGCCTCGTCCAGTGCGGCCCGGCCGGACTCCGACTCCATCCGGCGGGACTGCAGCCGCAGCAGGGCCGCGACGGTCTGGAGGTTGTTCTTCACCCGGTGGTGGATCTCCCGGATGGTGGCGTCCTTGGTCATCAGCTCGCGGTCGCGGCGGCGCAGCTCGGTGACGTCCCGGCAGAGCACCAGCGAACCGGTCAGGGTGCCCTTGGGCTTGAGCGGGATCGCCCGCAGGGTCACCACTCCCCCCTGCGCCTCCACCTCGGTCTGCCGGGGCGCCCAGCCGCTCGCCAGCTTCACCAGCGCCTCGTGGACGGCCGAGCGGGACGGCGGGGCGAGGTCGGCGGTGGCCCGGCCGAGGTGGCTGCCGACCAGGTCGGTGGTGAGGCCGAGACGGTGGTAGGCGGAGAGGGCGTTGGGGCTGGCGTAGGTGACGATGCCGTCCGCGTCCAGCCGGATCAGGCCGTCGCCGACCCGGGGGGCGGCGTCCATGTCGGCCTGCTCGACGTTGGGGTAGGGGAAGGAGCCGGCCGCGATCATCTGGGCCAGGTCGGAGGCGCTCTGGAGGTAGGTGAGCTCCAGCCGGCTCGGGGTCCGCACGGTCAGCAGGTTGGTGTTGCGCGCGATCACGCCCAGCACCTTGCCCTCGCGCCGGACCGGGATCGACTCGACCCGGACCGGGACCTCCTCGCGCCACTCCGGGTCGCCCTCGCGCACGATCCGGCCCTCGTCGAAGGCGGCGTCCAGCAGCGGACGGCGGCCGCGCGGGACGAGGTGGCCGACCATGTCGTCCTGGTAGGAGGTGGGCCCGGTGTTGGGCCGCATCTGCGCCACCGAGACGTAGCGGATGCCGTCCCAGGTGGGGATCCACAGCACCAGGTCGGCGAAGGAGAGGTCGGAGAGCAGTTGCCACTCCGAGACCAGGTGGTGGAGCCATTCCACATCGGCCCCGGTGAGGGTGGTGTGGCGGCGGACGAGTTCGTTCAGCGAGGGCACATGGCGAGGGTAGCGCCGCCGGTCCGGGCGGGGCGCGGCGGACCGGTGGGCGGGCCCCGCGGGACCCTGCCGCACGCCCTTCCGTACCCCCTCCCCCACCGCCTTCCGTGCACCCTCCCCCACCGCCTCCCGTGCACCCTCCCGCGCACCCTCCGGAGTTGTTTAGACCAATTTTCCGAGAGGCCTGGACAACCGAGATTGGTCTAGTCCACAATGAAAGAGCACCAAGGAGAGGCCCCCGCGCAACTGCCCTGACCGCGCGCGGCCCCTCCTCGGTCGGACGCCGACGATCGAGGACCCCGCACAGTTCTCGACCGGATCCGGTGCCCGACGACAGCTCCGGGCTGCGGTGCCGCATGGGTTGAGGGTCCGGGGTCGGCGCGGTGTCGTTTGGTGTTTTCGGCCCCCCGCCCCCCGGTGCGGCCGCCACCCGTTTCGCCCCCGGTCCACAGCCTGTGGACCGGGGCCGAATCGCGTCCGCGGGGGGACCTACCTGGTCTCGGTGACCTTCGCCAGGGCGCGCGGGGCATCCGGGTCCTGGCCGCGGGCGATGGTGATCTCGTAGGCCAGCAGTTGCAGCGGCAGGATCTCCAGGATCGGCTGCACCTCCTCCGGCACGCCGGCCGGCAGCGCGAAGCCCGCCGAGGCGGCCTCCACCTGCGCCTGCTGGCCGACCACCATCAGGTCCGCGCCGCGCCCGCGCAGCCGGTCCAGCACCGGCTGGAGGGCCTCGCCGCCCTTGCCGTCCGGGACGATCGCGATGACCGGCGAGACGTTGTCCACCATGGCCAGCGGGCCGTGCAGCAGGTCGGCGCCGGAGAACGGGGTGGCCGGGATGTAGGTGGTCTCCATCAGCTTGAGCGCCGCCTCGCGGGCGGTCGGGTAGCCGTAGCCGCGCGAGGTGATGACCAGGCGCTGGGCGAAGCGGTAGCGCTCGGCCAGCGCCTTCACCTCCGCCTTGCGGGCCAGCACCCCGGCGGCCAGGCCCGGCAGCTCCTCGGCGGCCGAGCCTCCCCCGGTCCTCGGCCCGGGGTACCCCCATGCCTCCGCGAGGCCCTCGACCAGCAGGTAGAGCGCCAGCAGTTCGGCGGTGTAGGTCTTGGTGGCCGGCAGCGCCTTCTCCGGGCCGGCCAGCACGTCGATGTGGAACTCGGAGACCTCGGCCAGCGGCGAGGCGGCGTTGTTGGTCACCGCGAGCGTGATGGCGCCGGCCTCGCGGGCCGCCTTGGTGGAGGCCACCAGGTCGGGCGAGCCGCCGGACTGGCTGACGGTGACGACCAGGACGTCGGTGAGGTCCGGCTTGGCGCCGTACGCGGTGGTGGTGGACATCGAGGTCAGGCCGGCCGGCTTGCCGAGCAGGATCTCGATCAGGTACTTGGCGTACAGCGCGGCGTTGTCGGACGTGCCGCGCGCGGTGAGCAGGACGAAGCGCGGGTTGCGGGCGGCGATCTGCGCGGCGACCTCGCGGATCTTCGGGGCGCCCTCGTCGAGGATGCGCCGGAGGACGGCCGGCTGCTCGGCCATCTCCGCCGCCATGATCCGGCCGGGGACGGAAACAGTCTGCGGGTCGGACATCTGGGTCTGCCTCCGATGAGACGGTTCGACCCCGCTCGGGCGGCTGCCCGGCGGGGACCTCCACGGCGGCGAGTCCGCACACTCGCTGCGGTCCTTCGTGCGGCAATCCTACGGTCGCACCTGCCGCCGGGCACCTCCGTCCGCACGCCCGCGCGCACCCGGCGCGCCCCGGCGGCGCACGCCCGCGGCACGCGCCCGCACGGTCGGGAGGGGTGCGTGGCCGCGGGCGCGACGGAAGGTCAGGACGCCTTGTTGATCAGCTGGTCGATCGCGGCGTCGGCCTCCTTGGTGGCCTGGTCCACCGACTTCCCCTTGAGGATCGCGGTCAGCATGTCCGGGATGACCTTCTGCTTCTCGACCGCGGCCCAGCCGGGGGCCAGCGGGGTGAACCAGGCGTCCGGGACGGCGTTGGCCGCGGCGGCGGTGGTCGGCTTGTTCTTCAGCGGGTTCAGCTGGGTCAGGTTGTTCGGCAGGATGTCCTTGTCGGCCAGCGCCTGCTCGGACTTGGTGCTGGTGAACATCCGGATCCAGTCGGTGGCCAGCGCCACCTGCTGGGACTTGGCGGTGACGGCGAGGTCGGAGCCGCCGATGAAGGTCGGCAGCGGCTTGCCGTCGGGGCCGGGCATGGTGGCCACCTTGACGGCGTCCTTGAGGCTCGGGTCGCCGGTGACCGGGGCGGTGACGCTGGCCGCCTCGTAGCCGTTGCCGTAGAAGGACGCGGCGTGCCCGCGGGCCATCGACTCGAACTGGTTCTGCTCGTTCACCGTCAGGTCGCCCTTGTTGTACTTGCGCACCAGGTCGACGAAGTGGCTGACGCCCTGCTGGGACTTGGGGTCGTGCAGGGTGCCGTGCCAGTTGCCGGAGCTGTCGAACTTGGCGATGCTGCCGCCGTACGCGGCCACGTAGCTCATCGCGGCGTACCAGTACGGGCCGGGCAGGTAGAGCGGGGAGTAGGTCTTGTCGGCCTTGTTGCGGTCCGCGACCTTGTCCAGCGCGGCCAGCAGGTCCGCCTCGGTCTTCGGGAAGTCGGCGCTGCCGGTGGCCTGCTGGAAGGCGGCGGAGTTGTAGATGGCGACCCGGGAGCCGGCGTAGTAGGGCACGCACCAGAGCTTGTCCTGGTAGGTGCAGGTGTTGGCGAGCGCCTTGATCCAGCTGTCGGAGTTGTCGAAGGTGCTGCGGTCCACCGGGGCCAGCGCGCCGGAGAGCACGTACTTCATGGTCTCGGTGTTGCCCAGCTCGACCACGTCGGGGGCGCTGCCGTCGGCGATGGCCTTGTCGAGCTTGCCCACCTTGTCGGCCCAGCCCTGGTACACGAGCTTGAGGCTGACGTTCGGGTACCTCGCCGCGAACTCGTCGTTGACCCGCTGGACCAGGTCCGGCCAGTTCTTCTGGGCGTCGTCCATCAGCCAGACGGTGACGGTGCCGCCGGCGGCCTTCGGGTCCGCGGAGCCGCCCGCGCCGCTGTCGCCCGCCGGCTTCGCGGTCGAGGAACAGGCCGTCAGACCGACTGCCAGTGCCATGGTCCCGAGCGTCGAGATGAGCTGACGCTTCTTCACGCCGTCCTCCGAGGGTTGTAGAGCCGTCTTGCCCGCCGGCAGCGTGATTGGCGCCCGCGGCGGAGAGTCCGGACAGGGGGCGGCGAAGAGCTTCGGGGTGGGCCGATACCACATCCGGCGAGGTTGAATCTCGAACCGGATGACTGGACTCTGGCCTAGACCATAGGTGGTGTCAACGACCAAAAGCCCTCCTTGGGACGGCCGTTGCAGAGCTGTTGTACCGCGTGGCCGCCAGTTGTCGTTCCGTCACCCTAAGTGGGCCTTAAGGTGGATTTAAGGCCCACTTGAGGGAACACGGTCACTCGACGAACCCGCAGGTCAACGCCGGGGAAACGGAACGGGCCCGTCATGCGACATGCGCATGACGGGCCCGTGGGCCGACGCCCACCGGACACGGCCGGTGACGTCTCGTCGAACGGTTCAGCCGATCGCTCCCGGCTGCCCGGTGAGGACCTCCACGGCCGCCAGTCCGCAGACCCGGGCGGCGCCGTGGGTGGCGATGTGGAGCGCCCCGACCGGCTCGGACTGGGGCAGGCCCATCTCGACCACGGCGGCGTCCGGCCGGGCCGCCACCAGACGGCCCAGCGCCGCGGCCATCCACCCGTGCCGGTGCGCGTCGCGGACCACCAGCACCAGGCGGCGGCCCTCGGCGGCGGCCAGCAGCTCGTCGACCAGCGCGTCCAGCAGCTCCGGCGCGGCGTCGGCCGCCGACACCTCGCGGGTGCGGGTGCCGGGGAACCGGTCGGCCAGCATGCCCGCCACACCCCACGGGGTGACGTCGCCGACGGCGATGTTCGGCTCGTCCGAGAACGAGGCCACGTACGGGCGCTCGCTCACCGGCGGCACGGTCAGGCCCGGCGCCCGGACCACCCTGAGCGCCCGGCGCGCGGCCCGCAGACCGACCGCCAGGTCCGGCTCGACCCGCTCGCCCTGGGCCGCGATCCGGCCCCAGCTGCCCAGCGCCCGCACCCGCGCGGCCGCGTCCGCCAGCCGCTCCTCGGCGAGCCGGCCGGAGCGCACGCCCGCCACGATGGCGTCGCGCAGCATCAGCACGGTCTCCTCGTCGGCGAGCCCGCCGCCGACGCAGATCGCGTCCGCGCCGGCCGCCAGGGCCAGTACGGTGCCCTCGCCCATCCCGAAGGTGTCGGCGATGGCGCCCATCTCGATCGCGTCGCTGACGATCAGGCCCTGGTAGCCGAGGCCGCCGTCGGCCGGGGCCGCGCGCAGCAGGTCGCGCAGCACGGCCGGGCTCAGGGTGGCGGGCAGCTTCGGGTCCAGCGCCGGGATCATGATGTGGGCGGTCATCACGGCCTTGGTGCCGGCCGCGATCGCCGCCTGGAACGGGATCAGGTCACGGGCCCGCAGCACGTCCAGGTCGACGTCGATGACGGGCAGCCCGTGGTGCGAGTCCACCGCGGTGTCGCCGTGGCCGGGGAAGTGCTTGGAGCAGGCGGCCACGCCGGCCGACTGCAGGCCCTCCACCCAGGCGGCGGTGTGCCGGGCGCACAGCTCGGGGTCGGCGCCGAAGGAGCGGACCCCGATGACCGGGTTGCGCGGGTTGGAGTTGACGTCCGCGGTGGGCGCCCAGTTGTAGTTGACGCCGGCCGCGGCCAGCGCCCGGCCCAGCTCGCGGGCGACGTCCCGGGTCAGCGCCGGGTCGTCGATCGCGCCGAGCGCGAGGTTGCCGGGCCAGGACGAGCCGGAGCCCGCCTCCAGCCGGGTGACATCGCCGCTCTCCTCGTCGATCGCGATCAGCAGGTCGGGGTTCTCGGCGCGCAGCGCACCGGTGAGCGCGGACAGCTGGTCGAGGTCGACCACGTTGCGGTCGAACAGCGCGACCGAGCCGAGGCCCGCGGCGAGGTGGCGGCGCAGCCACTCCGGCGGCTCGGTGCCGACGAAGCCGGGCTGGAGGACGGTCAGGGCGTCACGGTGCAGCTGGTCGCTGTCCGGCACGGTGGGAACGAGGATGCTCACGTTGACTCAGCCCTTCACTGCGCCGTCGGTCAGTCCGTTGACCGCCTTGCGCTGCAGGAAGATGAACAGGATCAGGATCGGCACGGCGAAGAGGGTGGACGCGGCCATGGTCGCGCCCCAGTCGGTGCCGAACGCGGTCTGGAACGAGGAGAGCCAGACCGGGAGGGTCTGCGCCGTCTCGTTCTTGTTCAACATGTTGACCAGCGGGAACTCGTTCCACGCGGTGATGAAGCCGAACAGCGAGGTCGACATCAGGCCGGGGGCGAGCAGCGGGAAGATCACCTTCACGAAGGCCTGGGTGCGGGTGCAGCCGTCCACCATGGCCGACTCCTCCAGCTCCTTGGGCACGGCGGCGATGAAGCCGCGCAGCGTCCAGATCGTGAAGGGCAGCACCATCATCAGGTAGAAGGCGGTCAGCGGCACCAGGCTGTTGAGCATCTCGTTGTCGCGGACGATCAGGTAGGCCGCGATGATCATGACCTCCCAGGGCGCCATCTGGGCGGCCATCACGACCAGGACGAAGCCCTTGCGGCCGCGGAAGCGCATCCGGGCGATCGCGAAGGCGGCCAGGGTGGCGATCACCAGCGAGCCGAGCACCGCGCCGACGGTGACGATCAGGCTGTTGCTGACGTACGTCCAGAAGTTCGGGACGTGCACGGCCCGGTCGAAGTGCTCGAACGTGCCGTTCAGCGGCAGGAAGACGGGGTCCCGGCTGACGATGTCCTTGTTCTGCTTGAACGCGGTCGAGAACATCCAGTAGACGGGGAAGATGAAGAAGACGAAGAGGACGACCGCGATCAGGTTCGGCCAGGTGCGTCCGATGAGCGAGCGCCTCACAGCTCGTCCTCCTGCTTGAGAATGATGCGGAAGTAGTAGGCCATCAGCGCGCCCAGCATCACGATGGTGAGCACCGCGATCGCGGAGCCGACACCGAAGTGCTGCGACCCGATGCCTTCGAGGAAGGCGTGCACCGGCAGGGTGCGGGTCAGGCCGTCCGGTCCGCCCTTGTTGATCAGGTAGACCTGGGTGAAGGCCTTGAACACCCAGATGACCTCAAGGAAGGTCGTGGCCAGGAGGAAGGGCTTCATGATCGGGTAGATCACCGAGGTCCAGATCTTGCCCGAGCCGGCGCCGTCCATCCGGGCGGCCTCGTAGAGCTCCTTGGGGATCGTGGTCAGGCCCGCGTACATGTTGAACGCCACGAACGGGACCGACTGCCACACGATCAGCAGGATGATCACGAAGAAGGTGGAGTACTGGCCGCTGGTCCAGTTGAAGTGGGCCATGGCGTGCCAGCCCAGCTTGTCCAGGAACCAGTTGACGACACCGAAGTTCTGGTCGAAGAGCCAGGTGTAGACGGTGGTCGCGGCGACCACCGGCATCGCCCAGGCCAGCAGCAGGCCGACCGAGAGCAGCAGCCGCATCCGCTTGCCGAGGGTGTTGAGCAGCAGGCCGACCAGCGTGCCGAACACCATGATCAGCACGACGTTGACCACCGTGAAGACCACCGTGCGCAGGGTGATCGCCCAGAACTCCGAACTACCCAGCTGGTCGGTGTAGTTGGAGAAGCCCGTCCACTCGGTCAGGTGCTGGATGAACTGCCGCCTGTTGAGGTTCTGGGCCGAGACCACCACCGTCTCGATCAGCGGCCAGACCAGCAGGACGAGGGTCGCCGCGATGGCCGGCAGCAGCAGTAGGTAGGGGGCGAACCTGGAGGCCGCACTGGGCCCGTCCGACGGTCTGCCGCTCCTCCTCGGGGTGCGCTCGGCACCGGGGGTGGTGGACTTGTCTGTCGACGCCACCACGGAATTCGTTGGTTCCGGGGACTGTGTCTGCACCCGTTCCGACTGCGCAGCCATCGTTCTCTCTTCCTTGCAAACCCGACCACGACGGAAGGCGTCGCTCACCGACCCCCCGCCGGGAGCCGGTGAGCGACGCCGCTCGACTGCCTTACTGCTTCTGGTTGAGACGCTTCGCGATCTCGTCGTCGGCCTTCTTGGCCGCGGCGGCGTAGTCGCCGTTCAGCGCCGAGGTCAGGAAGTCCTTGATCGGGTTCGGCTCGTTCTCGACGTTGGTCCAGGTCGGAACGTTCGGGGTGGTCGCACCGTTGAGCGAGGCCGGCAGGGCGGCCTTGGCGAAGTCGCCGGTGACCTTGCTGTTGAGCGCGACCTTGTTCGGGATGAGACCCGAGGAGGCGATCAGGCCCTCGTTCTTGTCGTTCATGGCGATCTTCAGGAAGCCCTTGGCGAGCTCCGGGTTCTTGCTCTGCTGGGCGATCGCCAGGTTCGAGCCGCCGAGGAAGACGCTGGAGGGCTTGTCCGCGGTCGCGCCGGGGAGCGGGAAGTAGCCGATCTTGTCGGCGGCCAGCTCCTCGGGCTTCGGGACCTCCCAGCCGAGACCGATGATGGCGCCGATGTCACCCTTGGCGAAGACGTCCTTCTGCTGCGGGGTGGCCTCGTCCTTGTCCTTCGGCGCGGTGGTCGAGTGGCTCTGCAGCTTCTTGTAGGTGTCGAAGGCCTTCTGGGCCTCGGGGCTCGACAGGCCGCCGACCCACTTGTCGCCGTCCTTCTTGGCGAGCTTGCCGCCCTCGCTGGTCAGCAGGCCGAAGTAGGCGTACCACTCCTGGCCGGGCATGTAGAGGGCGTCGGTGACGCCCGGGACGGCCTTGACCTTGTCCAGGTCGGTGTAGAACTCGTCCAGGGTCTTCGGCGGGGTGGTGATGCCGGCCTTGGTCCAGATGTCCTTGTTGTAGGTCACCACGCGGTTGGTGAAGTACCACGGGGCGGCGTACTGCTTGCCGTCGATGATCGAGGACTCGTTCAGGTTGGCGGCCCAGTCGGCGCCACCCAGGTCGGCCTTGTCCTTGGTGATGTCGAGCAGACCACCGGTGGCCGCGTAACCCGCGGTCTGGGTGTTGCCGATCTCCAGGACGTCCACCGAACCCTCGGAGAGGGCGGCGGTGACCTTCTGGCCGATGCCGTTCCACTTCTGGGTCTGGATGTCGAGCTTGGCACCCGGGTAGGCGGCGGCGAAGTCGGCCTTGACGCTGTCCTCCCAGCCCTTGGGGGCCGAGCCGTCCATCAGCCACACGGTCAGGGTCTTGCCGTCGTAGTTCTTGGCCGCCGCGGACGAGCCGCCCTCGGTCTTCTTGCCGTCCGAGCTGCAAGCCGCCAGGCCGACGACCATTGCTGCGACGCCGACCGCCGCGATGAGCTGACGCTTCACGCCATCCTCCTGAGGGATGCCTGGGTTGCCCCCGTCGGGCGGCAGCGGCAGACCCACACAAAGCGGGGGGAAAGGTGCCGCGGACCCCATCGAACGGGTGGGGGGATTCATAGTTACCGGTCTAGTGGTGTAGACCAGCTGCCTGGAGCTTGGCCTAGACCAATGGGCCTGTCAACGGCTGTTCGACCGATCTCGACCACCCGTTATCAAGCCGACACCGCACATCGTTCATCGCGTGATGAGGTATTCGTTCCGTAGCCATACATGCAACGATGTGAGCCGTTAACGATGTGGCGGGGTCGCTGAAGGCCTCGCGAGAAGCGGGAGAACAGGTCCGATGAGCAGCGACGGGGGATCCACCGCCCAGGTCAACGACCCCGAGGTGAACAACCTCCCGACGCAGGCCGGCACCGACCCGACCGCGCGCGTCCCCAAGTACTACGGCCTGAAGCGGCACCTGCTGCAGCTCACCGAGACCCAGCCCGCCGGCACCCCGGTGCCGCCCGAGCGCGCGCTGGCCGCCCAGTTCGACACCTCGCGCACCACCGTGCGCCAGGCCCTCCAGGAGCTGGTCGTCGAGGGCCGGCTGGAGCGCATCCAGGGCAAGGGCACCTTCGTCGCCAAGCCCAAGGTCGCCCAGGCCCTCCAGCTCACCTCCTACACCGAGGACATGCGGGCGCAGGGCCTGGAGCCCGCCTCCCGGCTGATCGAGATCGGCTACATCACCGCCGACGACCGGCTCGCCCCGCTGCTCGACATCAAGCCCGGCGGCCGGGTGCTGCGGATCGAGCGCCTGCGGCTGGCCAACGGCGACCCGATGGCCATCGAGGTCGCCCACCTGTCCGCCAAGCGCTTCCCGGCCCTGCGCCGCAACCTGGCCAAGCACAACTCGCTGTACGCGGCGCTGCGCGAGGTGTACGGGGTCACCGTGGCCGAGGCCGAGGAGACCATCGAGACCACCCTGGCCAACCCCCGCGAGGCCGGCCTGCTCGGCTCCGACCTCGGCCTGCCGATGCTCCAGCTGTCCCGGCACTCCTTCGACGCCGAGGGCGACCCGGTCGAGTGGGTCCGCTCGATCTACCGCGGCGACCGCTACAAGTTCATCACCCGGCTGAAGCGTCCGGAGTAACCGGAGTCCGGGCCGGCCGCAGCGCCCGGAACAGCCGCACTCCCCCGCCGCACCTCGGGCGCCGGCGCGCAAGACCCGCGCGCCGGCGCCTTTCGCGTTCCGCACCGCACGTACGGTGACGGCGCCTCACGTCCCGCCGCGGCAGCGCGTTTCCGCCGCCCGGCGGTGAACAACCGGTCGGTTGCGTCCGACTGGCGGGAAGTTCCGTCAATTCCGGTGACATGGATCACCCCATGCTCTAGATTGCGCAGCCGTACTGACCTGACTGCCGATCACCGATGGTGCTGCTCGGCGGGCCCGTGCGGCGCTCGGCGCCGACCGGGCTGCGGCGCCGACGGGGAACCCTCCGGAGCGGAGCCGAAGATGCCGTCTGATCCCCTCACCCTCGAAGATGTCATGCCCGAGCCAGCCGGGAGGCCCGTCCCGGCCGTGACGCCCGAGCGGGTGCTGGCCGGCCTCGCCCTGCTGGTGCCGATCGTCGCGATGCTCTGGGTGTCCTCGTACGACAAGAGCGAACCGGCGGTGGCCGGGGTGCCCTTCTTCTACTGGTACCAGCTGCTCTGGGTGCCGGTGTCGGCCGTGTTCACGGTCGCCGCCTACCTGCTGATCACCCGGGACGAGAAGGCCCGCAAGGCGGCCCGGAAGGGCGGTGCGCGATGAAGGACGTCAACGTTCCGGCCCTCGTGGTCTTCGTGCTGTTCTTCGCCCTGGTCACCGTGATGGGCTTCCTCGCCTCGCGCTGGCGCCGCGCGGACAACGCCGCGCACCTGGACGAGTGGGGCCTGGGCGGGCGCAGCTTCGGGACCTGGGTGACCTGGTTCCTGCTCGGCGGCGACCTCTACACCGCGTACACCTTCGTCGCCGTCCCCGCGGCGGTGTACGCCACCGGCGCGGCGGGCTTCTTCGCGGTGCCGTACACGATCGTCGCCTACCCGCTGGTCTTCCTCTTCCTGCCCCGGCTCTGGTCGGTCTCCCGGGTGCACGGCTACGTGACCCCGGCCGACTTCGTGCGCGGCCGGTACGGCTCGCGGCCGCTGTCGCTGGTCGTCGCGCTGACCGGGATCCTGGCCACCATGCCGTACATCGCCCTGCAACTCGTCGGCATCCAGGCCGTGCTGGACGTGCTGGGGGTCGGCGGCGGGGAGAACGCCAACTGGTTCGTCAAGGACCTGCCGCTGTTCATCGCCTTCGGCGTGCTGGCCGCCTACACCTACTCCTCCGGCCTGCGCGCCCCGGCGCTGATCGCCTTCGTCAAGGACGCCCTCGTCTACATCGTGATCATCGTCGCGGTGATCTACATCCCGATCCGGCTCGGCGGCTACGGGCACATCTTCGACGCCGCCGCGCACAAGTTCAGCGCGCCGGGCGCCAAGGGATCGCTGACCGTCCCGCACGGCAGCCAGTGGACGTACGCCACGCTGGCCCTCGGCTCGGCGATGGCGCTGTTCATGTACCCGCACTCGGTCACCGGCGTGCTGGCCTCCAAGTCCCGCAGCACCGTGCGCCGCAACATGGCGATCATGCCCGCGTACTCGCTGATGCTGGGCCTGCTGGCGCTGCTCGGGTTCATGGCGATCGCGGCGGGCGTGGGCAAGGGCGTCAAGGGCTACAACGCCCAGCTCTCGGTGCCGCAGCTGTTCGCGGACATGTTCCCGGACTGGTTCACCGGCGTGGCCTTCGCCGCGATCGGCATCGGCGCGCTGGTGCCGGCCGCCATCATGTCCATCGCGGCGGCCAACCTGTTCACCCGCAACGTCTACAAGGACTGGCTCAAGCCCTCCGCCACCCCCGCCGACGAGACCCGGATCGCCAAGCTGGTCTCGCTGCTGGTGAAGGTCGGCGCCCTGGCCTTCGTGCTCGGCATGGACAAGCAGGCCGCGATCAACCTCCAGCTGCTGGGCGGCCTGTGGATCCTGCAGACCTTCGTGGCGATCGTCGGCGGCCTGTTCACCCGCTGGTTCCACCACTGGGCGCTGTTCGCCGGCTGGGCGGCCGGCATGGTGTACGGCACCTGGAAGGCGTACGGGATCGCCAGCCCGGCCACCAAGCACTTCGGCGGCAGCGCGGCCGGGATCCCCGGCATCGGCGAGATCGGCTACATCGGCCTGACCGCGTTCGCGCTCAACCTGATCGTCGCGGTGGCGCTCACCCTGGTGCTGCGGGCGGTCAAGGCGCCGGAGCTCCCGGACGAGACCAGGCCGTCCGACTACAGCGCCGAAGCCGGTGACGAAGAGCTGAAGAACGCGCCGGAGCCTGTAGCGGCGCACTGATTCGCGCGGTACGCGCCCTGTGATCGCGCCGCCTTCTCCGTGAACACTGGAGAAGGCGGCGCGATCATATGTATGAACAGGCGTGCACGCCGGGCACCACCAGACCGGACCGGCATCCGGCCGGAACCTGATCGACCACGGGGAGCTCGCGGCCATGGCAGAACTCGGCACCACCCTCAACGGCCAGCACCAGTCCACCCAGGGCCAGCACGGCGCCGCCCAGGGTCAGCGCGGTGCCGCCCACGGCCAGCACCCCGGCGGGCAGGGGCAGCACCCCGGCGGCCACGAACAGCACGGCAGCACCCACCGCCCGGCCGCCGCCGGCCGGCTGCCGTCCCTGCTGATCGCCACCCGGCACGGGGAGTCCACCGCCAACGTCGAGTTCCAGCTGGCCGAGGCCGCCGGAGCGCTCAGCGTCCCGATCAGCTGCCGCGACGCCGACATCCCGCTGTCGCTGCACGGCCGGCAGCAGGCCCAGGCGCTCGGCCACTGGTGGGCCGGCCTGCCCAGCGCGGACCGCCCGCGCAGCGTCTGGTGCTCCCCGTACGTGCGCACCGCCGAGACCGCCCGGATCGCGCTCGCCCAGGCCGCCGGGCTCGGCGCCGTCCCGGTCACCCTGGCCGTCCGGTACGACGAACGGCTGCGCGACCGAGAGCTCGGCATCCTGGAGATGCTGCCGAAGGCCGCGATCGAGGCCAAGCACCCGGAGGAGGCGGCCCGGCGGCGCAAGATGGGCGAGCTGTACTACCGCCCGCCGGGCGGCGAGTCCTGGGCCGACGTCGCGCTGCGGGTGCGCAGCCTGCTGCGGGACCTCTGCGAGGAGGAGGCCGGGCGGCCCGTCCTGCTGGTCGCGCACGACTGCACGGTGCTGATGCTCCGCTACGCGCTGGACCGGCTCACCGAGGAGCAGCTCACCGCGCTCGGGCCGGTGCACAACTGCTCCACCAGCCTGTGGCGGGCCCAGGACGGGCGGCTGCGGCCGGACGGCTGGAACGGGGTCGGGCACCTGGTGCCCGGCGGGGACTGACGCCCCTCGGCCCGCCCGGGGGTCCGGTCGACCCCGCCCAGGGGGTCCCCTCAGCCCGCCCGGGGCTCCGGCTCGGCGAAGCAGCGCCGGTAGGCCAGCGGCGTGGTGCCCAGTCGGCGGCCGAAGTGGTGTCGCAGGGCGGCCGCGTTGCCGAAGCCGCAGCGGGCGGCGATCGCGTCCACCGGCTCGGCGGTGGACTCCAGCAGCCGCTGGGCGAGCAGCACCCGCTGCCCGACCAGCCAGCGGTGCGGGGTGGTGCCGGTCTCCTGCTGGAAGCGGCGGGCGAAGGTGCGCGGCGACATGTGCGCCCGGGCGGCCAGCTGCTCGACGGTGGCCTCCTCGGCCAGGTGGTGGCGCATCCAGTCCAGCAGCGGGGCCAGCGAGGCGTCGGCGGCCTCGGGCAGCGGGCGGTTCACGAACTGGGCCTGCCCGCCCTCCCGGTGCGGGGCCACCACCATCCGGCGGGCGATCTCCCGGGCCACCTCGGCACCCTGCACCTTGCGCACCAGGTGCAGGCAGGCGTCGATGCCGGCCGCCGTCCCGGCGGAGGTGATCACCGGGTCGTCGTCGACGTACAGCACGTCCGGCTCGACCGCGGTCAGCGGGAAGCGCTCGGCCAGCGCCGCGCTGTGCCGCCAGTGCGTGGCGGCACGACGGCCGTCCAGCAGCCCGGCGGCGCCCAGCACGAAGGCGCCGCTGCAGATGGACAGCACCCGGCCGCCGCCCTCGACCACCCCGCGCAGCGCCGCCAGCAGCGGCTCCGGGTAGTCGCGGCGGATGCTCGCCGCGGTGACCACCGCGAGGTCCGCCCCGGCGAGGCGCTCCGGGCCGTACGGGACGTCCACCGCGAAGCCGGAGTGGGTGGCGTGCGGCCCCGGACGGGCCCCGGCGATCGCGAAGTCGTAGCCCGGCAGCCCGTCGGCGGTGCGGTCCAGGCCGAACACCTCGCAGGCCACGCCCAGTTCGAAGGGGTGGACCTCCTCCAGCACCACCGCGACCACGTTCTTCAGCATGCCCACCAGGATGCCCCCGGTGCCCGCCCCGGCGGAAGGAACCGGATGGCAGGATTTCGAGGTGATCGGTCGTTCCTGCCACTCGTGGCCACGGCGCCGCCCGGCCACAGTGGTGCCCATGGACAGCGACACCCTCATCGGCGCACTCGCCATGACCGCGGCCGTCGGCGGTTTCGGCCTGCTCGGCCTCCTGATCGGCCGCGAGACCTCCAGCGGCCCGGCGGCCGGCCGCGACAACTACCACCGCCCGGGCGGCTACCCGGCCGACCCGGCCCGGCCCGAGCGGCTGTACGGCACCGCCGACCCGGCCGCGGCCCCGGTCCCTACGAGCCGTTCGACCCCGGAGGACCGCCCCGACCAGGGCTCCGGCACACTGGCCCGATGGACTTCCTCATCCGCCAGGCCCTCCCCGAGGACCTCACCGACGCCGGTCGGATCACCGTCGAGGCCTTCGTCGGCGACGGCTTCACCAACCCCACGAGCACCTATGTCGAGCTGCTGCGCGACGCCGGGCGACGGGCCCGGGAGGCCGAACTCCTGGTCGCCGTCGACGCGGCCGGTGCCGGGGTCCTCGGCTGCGTGACCTTCGCCGTCGGCGGCACGGAGTGGGCGGACATCGCCTCCCCCCGGGAGGGCGAGATACGGATGCTGGCCACCGCCGGCGCCGCCCGGGGCCGGGGCGTCGGCGAGGCCCTGGTCCGCGCCTCCGTCGCCCGCAGCCGCGACCTCGGCCTGGCCGGCATGGCCTTCTCCACCCGCCCGGAGATGACCACCGCCCACCGCCTCTACGAGCGGGTCGGCTTCCGCCGCACCCCCGAGCGCGACTGGGCCCCGTACCCGGGGATGGACCTGATGGTCTACACGATGGCGTTCTGACCCGGCATCGACTGCCGCACGCACTTGGTGACTTGAAATGACCATCCGATCGGCTCGCTGCTAGTATCCGCCGCATGACGACGGGGAGTGTGCCCAGCGGCTGGTACGAAGACCCTTCCGGGCAGGCCAACACGCTGCGCTGGTGGGACGGTTCGACCTGGACCGACAAGGTTCAGGCCAAGCCGGGGGGTGGCACGCCCGCGAACCCGTTCCCCGGCCATACCGCCCAGAGCGCCGCCGCGCCGACGGCCGCCGCCCCGGTGGCACCGGTTCGACAGCCCGTTCCCCCGGTGCCGGCCGCGCCGACGCCGCCTTCCGTACCGACCCAGCCCGTCGCACCGGCGGCGCAGGCCGCGCCCGCCGTGCCGGGTCCCAGGCCGATTCCCACCTCGGTGGTGTTCGAGACCGTCGAGCCGGACCGCACCAAGCGCCGGGTGCTCCTGGCCGTCGGCGCCGTGGTGCTGTCGGTGGCCATGGCGGGAGCCGGCTACGTGGTCGGTCACAAGACCGCCAAGCCCGGCTCGGCGAAGGCCGATCCGACCGCGTCCCCGACGGTCGCCGCCGACCCCAAGAGCCCGAACGGCTTCATGGGCACCGCCCTGACCGGCGGCCAGCAGCTGCCCGGCGGCCGGCAGATCGTCGGCCAGGACTCGAAGATGAACTTCATGCTGCCGCAGGACTGGCAGGTCCAGGTCGACGCCAAGGCCCCGAACGAGGTCCGCTACGCGGTCAGCCCGTACGCCTGCGTGGGCCACGGCAGCGGAGCCTGCACCCGCGGCCTGGTCGTCCAGAACCTCCGGGTGTTCAACGGTGGTTGGTCCGATCCGAAGTCGCTGGTGCTCGGCATGGGCCAGCTGCTCTACAACACCCGCTACGGCGCCGACGCGCCGGCCCCGCCGGAGCCGGTCAAGCAGTCGGCCGTCAAGATCCAGGGCTTGGACGGCTACCTCGCGCTGTGGCACGTCCCGATGTCCAGCGCCTCCTCCACGCCGGACAGCTACTGCGGCGTCCTCCAGGTCACCCCGGCGGCCGGGGCCACCACCGTCCCCGTGCTCCAGATCTGCCTCGACCAGGCGGCGGAGGCTCCCCCGCTGGCGCTGATGGACCAGATCGCGAACTCCGTCAAGATCACACCCTGACGCTCGCCCCACCCGCGGGCCCGCCCTCCCGCGGAGCCTGCGGGCCCTGGCGCGCCCGGCCCCGGCCCCGGGCTGAGATCGCTCGACCACGGCCCGTATGCTGACCGATTGAACGACTATCAGCGAGGCCCCTGAGGGGCGCCGACACGCCGTTGCCGCCGAACGGCGGCCGGGTGTCCGGCGCCGGTGGGCGGTGACAGAGCAGGGAACCAGCGCTTCGGTACGACGGAGCGGCTGTACGGGGGTTGACTGGTGGATTCCACCGACGAACGGGCGGCGAAGCGGAGCAGCCGGGTGCGCGGACGCCACGGACGCGTCCTGCCCCGGTCCCGGCACGAACGGCGCATCGTCCGCCGGGACCTGCGCAACAGCGCGGCCCAACGGGCCTACGTCGCATGTGCCGAGACCGTCGGCCCGCTGACGACCGGTGAGGACGGCGCCGCCGTTCGCTACCGCTCGGTCTCCTCGCGCGGCGTCACGTTCGTCACGACCCTCCTGGTGACCGTCAACGCACTCGCCGGCCTCGCCTTCGTCGGCTGGCTGCTCCTCCCCGAACACATTCCCGGCTCCGGTGTGGGCTGGTCCCCGGACTGGCGGATCAACCTCGCCAGAATCTGCTTCTGTGCAGTTATCACGGTGGAAGTCATCCGCTTGGTTCAGAACCTCGCGGTCTGGGTCTTCGCGTTCCGTGCCAAGGACCCGGTGCCGGTCACCCCGCCGCCCGGTCTGCGGGTCGCGGTGCTCACCACGATCGTGCCCTCCAAGGAGCCGATCGAGATCGTCGAGCGCACCCTCGCGGCGATGCTGCGGATCGAGTACGACGGTCAGGTCGACGTCTGGATCCTCGACGAGGGCGACGACGACCGCGTCAAGAAGATGGCCGCCCGACTCGGCGTCAATCACTTCAGCCGCAAGGGGCGCCCGGAGTACAACCAGGCCGAGGGCGAGTTCCGCGCCAAGACCAAGTCCGGCAACCACAACTCCTGGCGCGCCGAGCACGAGCACGGCTACGACGTGGTGGCCCAGATGGACCCGGACCACGTCCCGCTGCCCTGCTTCCTGGAGCGCACCCTCGGCTACTTCCGCGACCCCGACGTCGCCTTCGTGGTCGCCCCCCAGGTGTACGGCAACATGTACGACAACTGGGTCGCCCACGGCGCCTCCGTGCAGCAGTACCTGTTCTCCGGTCTGGTCGAGCGCGGCGGCAACGGCATGGACGCCCCGCTGCTGATCGGCACCAACCACCTGTACCGGCCCAGCGCCTGGCAGCAGATCGGCGGCTACCAGGACTCGATCATCGAGGACCACCTCACCAGCATGCGGGTCCAGGCCTCCGTCAATCCGGGGACCGGCCAGCGCTGGAAGGGCGTCTACACCCCCGACGTCCTCGCCGTCGGCGAGGGCCCGACCTCCTGGACCGACTACTTCAACCAGCAGAAGCGCTGGGCCTACGGCATCTGGGAGATCCTGCTCAAGAGCCGGCTGCGCTCGGGCATCAAGCTGCGGCTCCGCCAGCGCGTGCTCTACGGCCTGGTCCAGTTCTACTACCCGAGCGTGGCGCTCACCACCGTCCTCGGCAGTCTCGCCACCTCCGTCTACCTGGCCCTCGGCATCACCTCCATCCACCTCAACAGCACCCACTGGATGGCCCTGTGGGGCGCCAGCATGGGCAGCTGGCTCGTGCTGTGGCTGTGGCTGCGCCGGTTCAACCTGGCCGCGCACGAGCGGCGCGAGATCGGCATGGCCGGCATGGGCCTCGCCCTGTTCGCCGGCCCGGTCTACGTGGCCGCCGCGATCGCGGCACTGCTGCGCCGCCCGCTCGCCTACGCCGTCACCGCCAAGGGCGACCTGCGCAGCGCCGAGTCGCTGTCGACGTTCCGGCTGCACCTGCTGTGGGCGGCGGTCGCGGGCGGGCTGCTCGGCGCGAGCTTCACGCTGCACCACGACATCTGGATCCTGCGCTTCTGGGCCGGGGTCAGCCTGTTCACCGGCCTCGCGCCGCTGGCGATCTCCTTCGTCGGCGCCCGCCGCGAGGCGCGGGCCCAGCGGGCCGTCGCCGCCAGGGCCGCCGACACCGCCGAGGAACTCGTGACCGCGTCCCTGCCCGTCCAACGGACCGAACCGCCGCACGCCGGGGAGCCCGCCCCGACGGCCGTGGAGGAGGACGGGTTCGAGGAAGGGCCTGAGCCCGCTCGGGTCGGCGGCCGGCCCGAGCGGGGGGCCCGCTGATGCTGCGGATCACCGTCCCCCGGATCGCCGCCCTGCTCGCCCTGGTGCTGATGGTCGGGTACACCTTCGTGCTCGCGCCCCGGCTCTCCCGCAACCACGACCAGGACCCGTACAGCTTCGCCGGTGCGGCCCCCACGGCGATGCCGGGCTGGCTGACCAGCGCCCTGGCCGCGTCGCCGTCCCCCTCCGTCACCCCCACCACGCCGGGCGCGACCGCCGTCCCGCCGCCCCCGCCGCCGCAGTTCCCGCCGGCCGGCGGCGCCTTCACCGGCATCATGACCAAACCCGGCCCGTACGACCTCGGCCCGCTCGACGAGTTCACCGCCGCCGTCAAGCACCAGCCGAGCGTGCTGGAGTTCTCGGTCGGCTGGTGGGACCGGAAGTTCGACCGCCGGGTGTTCGACACCGTCGCCGAGCGCGGCATCATGCCGATGGTCGCCTGGGAGCCGTGGGACTACCGCAAGGAGGCGAAGGAGGACAAGCTCCGCGGCGAGCAGCCGGAGTACGCCCTCTCGAACATCATCGACGGCAGGTTCGACGACTACATCAGGACCTGGGCCGAGGGCGTCAAGGGCCTCGGCTACCCCATCGCCCTGCGCTTCGCCCACGAGATGAACGGCTACTGGTACCCCTGGACCGAGCAGGCGAACGGCAACCGGAAGGGCCAGTACGTCCAGGCGTGGCAGCACGTCCACGACATCTTCAAGCAGGTCGGCGCCACCCGGGTCACCTGGGTGTGGAGCCCCAACGTCGACTACGAGAACGCCACCAGCCTGAACACGCTCTACCCGGGCGAGGACTACGTCGACTGGGTCGGCCTGTCCGGCTACTACGGCACCACCGGCGTCGAGAAGTACAAGTCGTTCGACCAGATCTTCCAGCCGACCATCGAGCAGATCCGGGCGTTCACGAAGAAGCCCGTGGTGATCACCGAGACCGGGGCCACCGACACCTCGGGGCTGAAGGCGCAGTGGATCACCGAGATGTTCGCGCAGCTCCCCCAGCACCCCGACATCATCGGCGTGATCTGGTACGAGTCGCGCAAGGAGGTCGACTGGAGGGTCGCCGCGTCCGGCGCCGCGTCCGAGGCGTTCGCGGCCGGGGTCTCCGCGCCCCGCTACAACACGCCCTGGACCATCCGCTCCCAGCCGGCCCTGACCGCCGCGCCGCCGGCCCCCGCGCCCGCCCCGACGACCGATCCCCCGACCACTCCGAGCCCGACGGCCGGCTCCACCACGAAGCCCCCCGTCAAGAAGCCGACCTCCCCCGCGACCCGGCCCCGGTCGAGCTCCACCCCCGCCGGGTGAGCGCGCCGCCGAGCCGGCCCTCGTACCGGCCGACAACACCGCAGCAGGGAGGCGAGAACCCCATGACCACCCCCGCCGTACCCGGAACCGGGCGCGCGACCCGGCGCTCGTGGTGGTGGCTCGCGCCGACCATCGTGATCGCGCTGATCCTGTGCGCCGTGCTGCTCCCGCGGGACCGCAGGCAGCCCGACCAGACCGCCCCCGCGGTCGCCCCGCTGCCGGCCGCCACCGCCGGCGAGATCTGCTCCACCGGGGAGAACCGCTACCCCGCCCAGGCCGTCGACTCCGGCCGCTACCTGATCAACCCGAACGAGTGGAACGCCACCGGGGGCCTCTGCATCAGCGGCACCGACGGCGGAAGCGGCTTCCGGGTGACCCGCAGCGGCATCGGCCCCGCCAGCCTGACCGACCCGGACCGCGGCCCCGGCGCGTACCCGCACATCAGCACCCAGCTCCAGCCCGGCACCGGCCCGCTACCCATCGCGGTCGACAAGTTGCGCTACGCCACCAGCAGCTGGCGGACCACGCAGATCGACAGCGGCGTCTACAACGCCTCGTACGACGTCTGGTACAGCAACAGCCGGACCAGCTGCTCCTTCACCGAGAGCGCCGAGCTGATGATCTGGCTGCGCGGGAACGGCAAGACCCCGTTCGGCCGGCAGGCCGGCGAGCTCCAGGTCGGCGGCGCCTCCTACCGGGTGTACGAGGCGCCGAAGAAGAGCAGCCACACCCTGATCACCTACGAGATGGCCACCAGCGCGACCTCCGTCACCGACCTGGACCTGCGGGCCTTCACCCGCGACGCCGTCCAGCGCGGCTACGTCCCGGCGGGCTCGTACCTGTGCGCCGTCCAGGCCGGGTTCGAGATCTGGGACGGGGGCGCCGGGCTCAGCAGCGACTCGTTCTCGTTCCAGGCCGCCGCCGGGCAGCCCAGCGGCGCGATCACCTCGGCCCTGCCCGGTCTCTGCCTGGACAGCCGGGTGGCGGGCGATCCGGCCGCGATCGGCGCCGGCACCTGCGACGGCTCGCCCGCGCAGGCGTGGACGATGGGGGACGACGGCTCGGTGGGGCAGAACGGGCGCTGCGTCGAGGATCCGGGCCTCGGTTTCCCCGTCCTCACGGACTGCACCTCGCGCCCCGATCAGCGCTGGCGGGTGACCCCGACGGGGCAGCTCGCGAACCAGGGCACCGGGCGCTGCGTCGAGAATCCGGGCGCCGCCGCGAGCGGGACCGCCCAGGTCCGGATGCGCCCGTGCGAGGCCCGCACAGGCCAGGAATGGCACCCTCCAGCCTGAGCAGTTTATCGCACACACAGTCGAACAACTGTACTTCGCGACACAACATGTGGGGCTGCATCGGACTCACGGCACTAGATGTATGCTCGTCCCTGCTGTCGATGCAGGGGAACCCGGTGCGAATCCGGGACTGCCCCGCAGCGGTGAGCGGGCGGCTCCACGAGCCCTCCCCGCGAGTCCGAACACCTGCCGACGGTGTGCCACGGGCCCTCCCGCAGAGGCCGGCAGCACGAGCAGTTTCCTTCCGGGCCTCGCGGGCGGGCCGGGGATGCCACCGTCGCGCGGACGCCGCTTGCGCCCGCGTGCGTGCTCCCCTGCCCCGATCGGCCCGGTACCCCCGATCACCGCCGCCGATCGCCGCCAGGAGAGAGCGCCTTGACCATCGCCGCCTCAGCCACCCTGCCCGCCCAGGGCACCGGCACCGCCTTCACCGACCCGACGGTCTCCGACCCCGGCGGCGCCCTGTTGCGGCTGCTCACCGACCGCAGCACCGACCTCACCGAGGTCGACCCCGGCCATGTCGCCGCCGCCGCGCTGCGCGGCCGCCACGCCGGCTCGGACTTCGCCGAGCTGCGCGGGCTGGCCGTGGATGCCGCCGCGTCGATGATCGCCGAGGACCCCCAGTACTCGAAGCTCGCCGCCCGCCTGCTCGCCCTGGAGATCGTCGACGAGGCGAACAGCCAGGGCTCGGTGTCCTTCTCCGCCTCGATCGCCGTCGGCCACGCCGAGGGCCTGATCGGCGACACCACCGCCGCCTTCGTCACCAAGCACGCGGCCGCCCTGGACGCGCTCGTCGACACCAAGGGCGACGACCGCTTCGAGTACTTCGGCCTGCGCACGGTGCAGTCCCGCTACCTGCTGCGCCACCCGATCACCCGCAAGGTGATCGAGACCCCGCAGCACTTCCTGCTCCGCGTCGCCTGTGGCCTGGCGGTCGGCGACAGCGAGCAGTCCGTGCGCGAGGTGGCCGAGCTGTACGGCCTGATGAGCCGCCTGGAGTACCTGACGTCCTCGCCGACGCTCTTCAACTCCGGCACCCGCCACCCGCAGATGTCGAGCTGCTACCTGCTCGACTCGCCGCTGGACAACCTGGACTCGATCTACAACCGCTACGCGCAGATCGCCCGCCTGTCCAAGCACGCCGGCGGCATCGGCCTGTCGTACTCGCGCATCCGCTCGCGCGGCAGCCTGATCCGCGGCACCAACGGCAAGTCCAACGGCATCGTGCCGTTCCTGCGCACCCTCGACTCCTCGGTCGCCGCCGTCAACCAGGGCGGCCGCCGCAAGGGCGCGGCCTGCGTCTACCTGGAGACCTGGCACGCCGACATCGAGGAGTTCCTGGAGCTCCGCGACAACACCGGCGAAGAGGCCCGCCGCACCCACAACCTCAACCTGGCGCACTGGATCCCGGACGAGTTCATGCGCCGGGTCAACGCCAACCAGGACTGGTCGCTGTTCTCCCCGGCCGACGTGCCCGAGCTGGTCGACCTGTGGGGCGAGGAGTTCGACGAGGCGTACCGCAAGGCCGAGCTGGCCGGCAAGGCCGTGCGCACCATCCCGGCGCAGACCCTGTACGCCCGCATGATGCGCACCCTCGCGCAGACCGGCAACGGCTGGATGACCTTCAAGGACGCCTCCAACCGCGCCGCCAACCAGACCGCGCTGCCGGGCCGCACGGTGCACTCCTCCAACCTGTGCACCGAGATCCTGGAGGTCACGGACGACTCCGAGACCGCCGTCTGCAACCTGGGCTCGGTCAACCTGGGCGCCCACGTCGCCCCGGGCGCCACGGCCGACGACCTGATCGGCGCCATGGACTGGGAGCGCCTCGACGCCACCGTCCGTACGGCCGTGACGTTCCTCGACCGCGTGGTGGACATCAACTTCTACCCGACCACCGAGGCCGGGACGTCCAACTCCCGCTGGCGGCCGGTCGGCCTCGGCGTGATGGGCCTCCAGGACGTCTTCTTCCAGCTGCGGATCGACTTCGACTCCGCCGAGGCGAAGGTCCTCTCCACCCTCATCGCCGAGCGCATCATGCTCACCGCGTACGAGCGCTCCGCCGACCTGGCCGAGCAGCTCGGCCGCCACGAGGCGTACGGCGAGACCCGCGCCGCCCGCGGCGAGCTGCACATCGACCACTTCCCGACGGCCGCCCCGCAGTGGGCCGACCGCTGGACGGCGCTGCGCGCCCGGATCGCCGAGACCGGCCTGCGCAACTCGCTGCTGCTGGCCATCGCGCCGACCGCGACCATCGCGTCCATCGCCGGCGTGTACGAGTGCATCGAGCCGCAGGTGTCCAACCTGTTCAAGCGCGAGACGCTGTCCGGCGAGTTCCTCCAGGTCAACCCGTACCTGGTGCGCGAGCTCAAGGAGCTCGGCGTCTGGGACCAGCAGACCCGCGACGCCCTGCGCGACGCCAACGGCTCGGTGCAGGAGCTGAACTGGCTGCCCGCCGAGGTGCGTTCGCTGTACCGGACGGCCTGGGAGCTGCCGCAGCGCGCGCTGATCGACCTGGCCGCGGCCCGCATGCCGTACCTGGACCAGAGCCAGTCCCTGAACCTGTTCATGGCGGCGCCGACCATCGGCAAGCTCAGCTCGATGTACGCCTACGCGTGGAAGGTCGGTCTGAAGACCACCTACTACCTGCGTTCCCGCCCGGCCACCCGCATCGCCCAGGCCGCGTCCGGTGCCGCCCGTGCCGCCGCGCCGGCGCCCGTGCCCGTGAACACCCCGACCCTCACCCCGGAGCAGGAAGCCGCCCTCGCCTGCTCCCTGGAGAACCCCGAGTCCTGCGAGGCCTGCCAGTAATGTCCCAGTCCGAAGACCGCAAGATGCTGCTCGACCCCGGCTTCGAGCTGACCCTGCGCCCGATGCGCTACCCGTCGTTCTACGACCGGTACCGGGACGCGATCAAGAACACCTGGACCGTCGAGGAGGTGGACCTGCACTCCGACGTCGCCGACCTGGCGAAGCTCAGCGAGGGCGAGCGCCACCTGATCGGCCGGCTGGTCGCGTTCTTCGCGACGGGCGACTCGATCGTCTCCAACAACGTGGTGCTGAGCCTCTACAAGCACATCAACTCGCCCGAGGCGCGGCTGTACCTCTCGCGGCAGCTGTTCGAAGAGGCCGTGCACGTCCAGTTCTACCTGACGCTGCTCGACACCTACCTGCCCGACCCGGAGGACCGCAACGCGGCCTTCGCGGCGGTGGAGAACATCCCCTCCATCCGCCAGAAGGCGCAGTTCTGCTTCAAGTACATGAACGCGGTCGACCACATCGACTCGCTGCAGACGAAGGAGGACAGGCGGGCGTTCCTGCTCAACCTGATCTGCTTCGCGGCGTGCGTCGAGGGCCTGTTCTTCTACGGCGCGTTCGCCTACGTGTACTGGTTCCGGAGCCGGGGCCTGCTGCACGGCCTCGCGACCGGTACGAACTGGGTGTTCCGCGACGAGTCCATGCACATGGACTTCGCGATGTCGGTGGTCGACACCGTCCGCGAGGAGGAGCCCGACCTCTTCGACGACGAGATGGCCAAGCAGGTCACGGAGATGCTGGAGGAGGCCGTCGAGGCCGAGCTCCAGTTCGCCCAGGACCTGTGCGGTGAGGGTCTGCCCGGCATGAACACCGCCTCGATGCGGGAGTACCTGCAGGCCGTGGCGGACCAGCGCCTCGCGCGCCTCGGCCTGCCGATCCGGTACGGGTCGACCAACCCGTTCGGCTTCATGGAGCTCCAGAACGTCCAGGAGCTGACCAACTTCTTCGAGCGCCGCGTGTCGGCGTACCAGGTGGCCGTCGAGGGCACCGTCGCCTTCGACGACGACTTCTAGGAAGTACGAACCAACAGAGGTGCCCCGCACGGCCACAGCCCGTGCGGGGCACCTCTGTCATGTCAGTCGGTCGAAAACTCCCCGGACTTGACCCCGGAGAGGAAGGACGACCAGGCATCGGCCGGGAAGACCAGCGCCGGCCCACCCGGGTCCTTGGAGTCCCGGACAGCCATTCCGCCCAGGATCAGCCGGCCGGTCTCCACGCACTCGTTCGCCTGAGCGCTGTAGCTGCTCTTGCGCCACTCACGTCCGGGGATCGCAACGACCCCAGCCACCTCGATGCAGTCGCTCTGCGCACCCGAGTACGACGACTTACGCCACTCAAGTCCGACAGCGGAAGCGGACGGCAGGAACATACTCGCCATTTCTAGATCTTGTCCTTTGCGCGCTCGATGAGTGCGACCGATTCGGTACGCGGCAATGACTCCGCCAGGGCACTGCGGAACAGGTTGGTGTACTTGAACACTTCCTCCGGCTCCTCGATGTAGAGCGTGCTGAGCAGGCTGTCGACGTACACCACGTCCGTTTCCGTCGCCTCGGGGAAGCTCAAGATGGCGACGGGCCCAAAGAGCGCAGCATGAACGTCTGACTCCTCCGGCAGGACCTGGATGTTGATGTTCGGCTGTTCGGCACTCGCCACCAGGAAGTCGAGCTGCTCACGCATAACCGATGGTCCACCAATCCGGTGCTTCAGCACGGACTCCGACAGAACGACCCACATCCGAAGCGGCGCCTCACGCACCAGCACGGCGCGCCGCTCCTGGCGAACCTTCGTGAGTCGCTCGACCTGCTCCGACGTCGCATCCTCTATCTGGGCACGGACCACCGCACGCGTGTAGTCCTCTGTCTGAAGCAGGCCCGGCACCAGAAATGTCTGGATGCTGTACATGTCCGACGCATCGGATTCCAGTGCGATGAAGTCGGCATAGAGCGGCGACAGCGTGTCCGAGTATCGATCCCACCAGCCGCGAAGACGACCTTCGCGAGACAGAGCCTCCAACCGGCCCCGAACCGCTGAGTCCGTTACCCCGTACAGGTCGAGCAGCAACCGTAGATCCACCAGCCTGATACCCGACTGGGCGGCCTCGATCCGGCTGATCTTGCTCTCGGCGCACGCAAGATGCCGCGCCGAGTGAGCGATCGTCAAATTGGCGTCCACCCGTAGCTCTCTGAGTGTTCGAGCCAGCCGCCGCTGCCGAACGGTCGGGTTCTTGTTGACGGGCACCGCCGCGACCTCCCCACTTCTGTCGAGCTGCCAGTCTGCCCCCCTCTCGGCGTCGACAATAATCTTTGATCACTTCCAAAGTAGGGACTTGCACTTTGGAAGTTCCCAGGCGCATGCTACTCAACATAGCTCGACGGTCGACGCATCGTGATCAACTGAGCGCCGCCCGCTGGGAGCTCCACGACTTCCTCCTCCCCCACCCGTCCGGCGAACTCCTCGTCTTCACCGGTGAGTTGCTGGTCAGCGAGCTGGTCACCAACGCCGTCCAGCACTGCCGTGCCCCGCGCGACCGGCTGATCTTCGTCCGCTTCCAGCTCTCCCCGGACGACACCCTCCGCATCGAGGTGCACGACGCCGACGGCGAGAAGCCCTCGCCCCGCTGCCCCTCCACCACCACCGAGACCGGCCGAGGCCTGCTCCTCGTCCGGGAGTTGGCCACCCAGTGGGGCTGCTGCCCGCGCGAGGGCGGCATCGGGAAGTTCGTCTGGTGCCACATCTCCCCCGAGGCGGACGCCGCGTGAGCGCCGTCCGGGCCGGGATCGCCGGCATCATGCTCCCGACCGACTTCCCCAGCCTCGACCACGCCCTCCCCATCCTCTGGGAGCGCGTCCGCGGCCTCCCCGTCCGGGAGGCCCACCGGGACTTCATCCGGATCTGCATCGGGCCGGGCGGCGGCCAGGGCGTCGCCAACTGCCTCGCCCGCAACGACAGCTGGAGCGTCACCCTCTACGTCGGCGAGATGACCGACTGGACCTCCCACCTGATCACCGTCACCGCCCACCAGCCCTGAATCCCGCCCCCGTCCCCGCCCCGCCGTCGCGCCGGGCGGGGGCGACCCGACCGCAACGCGGAAGTTCGGCCCGCATCGCCGAAAACCGCCCGCACCGCAGCCCCGCACGGCGCCCCCCCTCACGCGGCCGCACCCGGCCCGGCCCA